>JAKASY010000228.1 GCA_021817625.1 Bacillota bacterium
AGCGCACCACAGAGCTGACGGCCTGTTGCGCGGATGCACCTTCCCATTACGCGCCAACGCCAATTTCATCCTGCGTGGTGGCCACCGCGCCATGAGTAACTGGTATGACGAGCGGACGGACCTGGTCCGTCAGCCGGTACATGCCCGCGCTGCCCTCGGCATCGGCCGCACGTTCCAGCACTCACGGCTCTTTCGCGGCCTGACCGTGTTGGATCAGCTCCTGTGCGGCGGCTATGCAGCCGACCGCGGCGGCATGCTCGCCGCCCTCCTGCGCACTGGCGGCGCGGTGCGCGGCGAAGCGGCGCTGATCGCGCGGGCGCGAGAGATCCTCGACCTCCTCGGCCTCGGCCACGTCAGCGCGTTCGCCGTGGACGACCTGTCGGGCCCGCAGCGCCGCCTCGTGGACCTGGCGCGTGCCCTCATGGCCCGCCCGCGCCTTCTTCTCGTCGACGAAATCGCGGCCGGCCAGACCGATGCGGAGAAGGAGGCCCTGGCCGGGACCCTCCGGCGTCTCGCGGCGTCGGGCATGTCCCTTCTGGTGATCGAGCATGATCTTGCCTTCGTCCGGCGGGTGAGCGACAGCGTCACGGTTCTGGCCGAGGGCCGTGTGCTGGCGAGCGGCGCGCCGGACGAGGTGCTCAGTCGGGCCGACGTCCTGCGCGCCTACGTGGGGGACGACGGTGCGGGCGACGGCGGCCGAGAGGGGGAGGGACAGTGACGTCGGAGGGGCTTCTCGAGGTGGAGGCGCTGTCCGTGGACTACGGGCGGGGGCGGGCCGTGGACAGCGTCTCCCTACGCGTGCCCGAGCACGGCTGCATCGGCCTCGTGGGCGCCAACGGAGCCGGCAAGACGTCGTTTCTCCGCGCGGTGAGCGGACTCGTCCGGGCGGAGTCGGGAAGCGTGCGCTTCGGCGAGCAGCACGCGCTCGGGCGTCCCGCCTGGTGGCTCGCGCGGCGGGGCATCCGGCTCGTGCCGGAGAGCCGCGAGCTTGCCTGGGGGCTCAGCGTGCACGAGAACCTCGTCCTGGGCACGACCGGTCTCGCCGCCCACGACAGGCGCGAGGCCATCGCCCCCGTGCTCGAGCTCTTCCCGGCACTGGCGACGCTTGCCAGGCAGAGGGCGCGGCTCCTGTCCGGTGGGCAGCAGCAGATGCTCGCCATCGGCCGCGCCCTTGCCGGTCGGCCGCGCCTTCTGATCATCGACGAGCCGACCCAAGGCCTCGCGCCGGTGGCCATCCGCGACCTGATGGCTGCCCTGCGGCGGCTGCGCGACGGCGGTCTCAGCCTGCTCATCGCCGACGCGAACCTGACGCTCGTACGGGCCTTGTGCGAAGAGGCGTTCGTCCTCCGCCTCGGCGTCGTGGTGGCGCACGGCCCGCCCACGGAGGTGCTTTCCGAGGACGCGCTGCGCGAGGCCTATCTGGGAGCCTGACGGCAAGCAAACAAGCAAAAGGGAGATGACCGGTATGGACGACGCGGACGCGATTGCCAGCGGCAAGGCGCACTTCATGGAGACCATGGGCAATCTGCCCGAGGCCATTCGGGCCTTCATCGACTACGCCCCTGGCATGTTTCCGGGCTACCTGGGGGTACGCCAGTACATCTACCACGAGACCCCTGGCGGCCTTACGCTCGCCACCAAGGAGCTGATCTTCGTGATCCTCGACGTGGTGGCCGGCAACCTGGACGGCGCGAAGAACCATTGCCGCGCCGCGTTGCGCGCCGGCGTAACGGTCGAGCAGCTTGCCGAGGCGATGATCCAGGTCTTCCTCGTCTTCGGGGTGAGCGCCTGGGGCCAGACCGGATACAAGCTCATGGACTACGCTGCGGCGGTGGCACGGGGCGAGGACGGCGCGGATTAGGGATGCATCGATTTGCAGTGCAGGGGAGGAGCGACCATGCCCAGCTTTGAGATGATCACGCCCGTGACGGATGCCCACCTGGCAGAGGCCCGAGAGGGGCTCGGGCGGGAGGTCCGCTTCGAGGGATGGAACCGCGAGGCGACGTGGGACACGATCCGGCACTACGCCTGGGGAATCGGCGACGACAACCCCTTGTGGTGCGACCCGGAGTACGCGCGCACAACCCGCTACGGCGATCTCATCGCCCCGCCCACCTTCCTGTACAGCATCTGCGATGCAGCCTGCGCGCCGGGCTTGGTCGGCCTGCAGCCCGTCTACGCGGGTGCCAAGTGGGACTTCTACCTGCCGGTGCGGCGCGGCGACGCGCTCACCTTCCGGGCCGTGTACAGCGACGCGGACGAGGTGACCGGCAAGGTGGGCGGCCGCATGATCCTGCAGTGGTGCGACGTCGACTACTTCAACCAGGGCGGCGAGAAGGTGGGCCACGTGCGCTCGGGCACCTGGCGTCTTGCCCGCGCAGGCGCGGAGGGCGGGCTCAAGTACGAGCCGCGCGCCCGGCACGTGTACACGCCGGAGGAGTGGCAGGCGGTCGAGGCGGGCGTGCGCGGCGAGGTGCGTCGCGGCGCCGAGCCTCGTTACTACGAGGACGTGGGTGTCGGGGAGGAGATCACCCCCGTGGTCAAGGGGCCGATCGACCGCATCGCGATGACGGCCTACTACGCGGGCGTCGTGGGCACCTCGGGATACAAGGGCGTGGAGTTGCGCTGGAAGAACTGGATCCTGGCGCGAGAGCAGCCGGAGACGCTTCCCGACAACTACGACGTCTCGTACTTCCGCGAGATCGTGTCCCCCAGCGCTGGCCACCAGGACGACGACGTGGCGCGCGACATCGGTATGCCGGGCGCGTACGATAATGGTCCACAGCGCCTCGGATGGATGGCCCATCTCGTGACCAACTGGGCTGGTGACCACGGGTGGCTTCGCCACCTCGACGTCCAGGTGCGGCGACCCAACCTGTTTGGCGACACCACGTGGTGCCGTGGGCGCGTCGTGGACAAGCGCGTGGCGGAGGACGGAGACCACCTGGTGCAGTTGGACCTGTGGGCGGAGAACCAACTGGGGCAGCGCAACACCGTCGGTTCGGCGCTGGTTCAGCTGCCGTCGCACTCGGCGTAGCGTGGAGCGCCTTCTCGCGCCGCGCGGCGTCGCCCTGGTTGGCGCGTCGCCGGACCCGGGCAAGCTGTCGGGCCGCCCCCTCGACTACCTTCAGCGCTTCGGCTACGCGGGCGGCGTCTATCCCGTCAACCCGAAGTACGCGGAGATCGACGGCACGCCGTGCTACCCCAGCGTCGAGTCGGTCCCCGACCCAGTCGACCTTGCCCTCATCCTCGTCCCGCAAGGCGCCGTCGAGGACGCGGTCCGGGCATGCGCCGCGCGCGGCATACCGTACGCGATCGTGATCGCGAGCGGCTTCGCCGAGGCCGGGAACCAAGACGCCCAGGCAGCGCTCGTGGCCATCTGCCGGGAGAGCGGCATGCGTCTCATCGGCCCCAATTGCGTGGGCGTGGTCCACCCGGCAAGCGGCATGGCGGCGAGCTTCTCGACCGTGCTGAAGCAGGGCATGTTCCTCGCCGGCGGGCTCGCTCTCGTCACCCAGAGCGGCGCGCTTGGGAACTCCCTTCTTCAGTCGTTCCAGGGCGTCGGCGTAGGCATCCGCACATGGGTGTCGACGGGCAACGAGGCCGACCTCGGCGCGCTCGAGATCGTCGATGCCCTGATCGATGACCCGCAGACCCAAGCGATCGCCCTCTTCCTCGAGGGCCTCAAGGACGGCAGCCGACTGGTGCCGATCGCCCTTCGCGCCCGGCAGGCGGGTAAGCCGATCACCGTCCTCAGGGCGGGCAAGAGCGAGGCGGGGAGGCGGGCTTCCCTCTCGCACACCGGCAAGCTCGCGGGCGCGCTCGGCGCGTGGCGCGGGGCCGTGTCCCAAGGCGGGCTGCTCGAGGTTGCGACCCTGGAGGAGATGGTTGACCTGTGCCTCGCGCTCCAGGTCGCGCCGCCGCGCACGATGCCCGACCACCCGGGTCTCGCCGTGCTCACTGTGTCCGGAGGCCAGGGCGTCCTCGTCACCGATCGGGCGAGCGAGCTCGGCATCGACCTGGTCGCCTTCGGGGACGCCACGCGAGAGCGCCTGCGGAGCATCCTTCCCGCCCAGGCGAGCGTCGCGAACCCGGTCGACACGGCGCTGTTCGCGGACGACCGCTCCTATATGCGGTGCGCGTCGATCGTCCTGGACGATCCCAACACGCAGGTATTGCTCCTCATCGTTTCGTCCCTCGCTCACCATTACAGCGAGATCTCCCAGCCGCTCGTCGAGCTCGCCGAGCGTGCCCGCGCGGCAGGCAAGCTCGTGTGCGTCACCTACCTGTCGGCGAGCGATCCCCTGCCCGGAGCCGCGTCGCGCGCCCTCGCGGCCGCCGGCGCGCTTGTCCTGCCCACGCCGGAGCGCGCCCTAACGGCCGTGGCTAGAGTGGTGCGGGCCGGACGGGCGGTCCGTGGCGCGCCCGCTCCGCCGCCCGCCCCGGCCCCGGCCCCTGTATCCGCGCCGCTCCCCGGCCGCGACCTGACGGACGGCGATCTGCTCCGCAAGGCCGGTCTGCCACTCGTGCCGGAGGCGCTTTGCGCCACGCGCAGCGCGGCCGTGCGGGCGGCGGCGGACATCGGCCTGCCCGTGGCCGTCAAGGTGGCGTCACGCGACATCGCCCACAAGTCGGACGTCGGAGGCGTCGCAATCGACCTTGCCACGTACGCGGCCGTGGCGCGCGCCCATGACCGCGTCCTGTCCGCGGCGCGCGCGGCCGAGCCTGGGGCGCGCATCGACGGTGTCACCGTGCAGGCGATGGTGCACGGTGGCCTCGAGCTGATCGTCGGATGCGTCGTCGACCCGGAGCTCGGGCGTGTCGGCATGGTAGGAAGCGGCGGGGTCCTGGCGGAGGTCGTGCGCGACAGCCAGTTCCGAATCCAGCCTATCGGCCCGG
>JAKASY010000229.1 GCA_021817625.1 Bacillota bacterium
GGCCTTCGCCTGTGCGGCGGCCGCCTCGCGCACCAGGGGCGGCACCGAGCCGGCCGCAGCCTACAGCGAGAGCGCGGCGAGACATGCGGGGATCAGACCGGATAGTACCAGCGTACGAGCCAAGAGCATGGAAGCGCGCATGCTCCGCATGCTCCAGGACCCTCCCTTCATCAGCTGGGAATCGGGGCACCACGGATTGAGCGTAGCATGGCGATGCCGTGCCGGCAGTGCCCGGGCAGTGCCAGGATGCTGCCACCGGGCGCGATGCGGCCGCAGGAATGCCGCGCTCGGGAAAGAATGTTCCGGCGCCCTCGTCGCTTGCCGGACGCTGATGAGAAGGTGGTTAGATGGGGCAAGAGGCCGCCAGCCTCGGCGCTTCGGTCGCCGCGACCGAGGCCCGCCTGTTCGTCGGCCGCGTGCCCGAGCTCGACGCCCTGGTCACAGCCACCAACGCCGCGAGCGAAGCGCCGGTCGTGGTCTATGTCCACGGCCCGCCGGGGGTGGGCAAGTCCACCCTGCTGCGCGCCTACGGCCGCTGGTGCGCAGCGGCGGGGCGCACGCTCGTCACCCTGGACGGGCGGGCGGGCGGCGACTCGCAGACCGATCTGCTGGCGACGATCGCGCGCCAACTCGCCGTGCGCCGGCCGGCCGGGGCGCCCTCCCTGGCGACTGTCACCCGTGCCTGCCGGCGGACGGCGCTGCGTGGCGGCTTGTCGCTGGTGCTCGATACTTACGAGGCGCTGTCGCATGCCGACCGCTGGCTGCGCACCAACCTCCTCTACGCCCTCGGTCCGGACACATGCATCGTCCTGGGCGGCAGGCCCGATCCCGACGCGCTCTGGCCGGACGACCCGCCGTTTGCGCTGCTGGTCCGCCGCCTGCAGCTGGCCGATCTTGACGAGCGGGCATCGCTCGACTATGCGCGAGCCGCGGGCGTCTCGAATCCGGACCTTGCCCGCGAGGCGTACCGGGTCTCGGGCGGCCGGCCCCTGCTCCTCACCCTGGCGACCGGCCTGGCGCGCGCCGGCCAAGAGCCGTCCGCCGCCGCGCCCTGGGGGGCCCTACAGGCGGGCCAGGGCCGGGAGCGCCTCGCCGTCCGCCTGCTGGGCCACGTGGTCGCGGCCGCCAGCCTGCCCGCGCTCGAGACGGCGGTGCGCGCCGCCTGCCTGGTGCGGACGTTCGACCGCGAACTTCTCGCCGCCATGGTCGGCGACGAGGTGGCGGCCGCCGCGTGGCCCACCCTTGTCGCCCTGCCCGTCGTCCGGCCGGTGGCAGGGCGCTACACCGTGCACGAGGCGGTGCGCGGCCCGGTGGGCGAAGAGGTGCGGCGGACGGCGCCCTGGCTCGACCACCGGTGGCGGAGGCGCGCGATCGCCCACCACGTGGCGCGTGTGCGGCGCGAGCCGCCGGGGGCGGCAGGCAGCTTGGCGTGGCGCGAGACCTGCCACCTTGCGGCCACCGCCCCGTGGCGGTCGTGGCTTGAGCCCTGGCCGCCCGAGCGCGACGTCTGGAGATTGCGCCGCGGCGCCCGGGCGTCCGACCTAGCGGATCTCGTCGTCTGCCGCGAGGCCACCCTCGCCGGCACGTTCGGCGTCGACGCCGAAGGCCTGGCCCTCGCGCGCGCGTCGCTCGAGCGCCTCCTGGCGGCGTGCGCGGACCACTTCGTCATCGCCCACGATCCCGCCGGGCGGCTGGTCGCCTACTGCGTGCCGGTACCGGTCACGCCTGCCACGACGCCGGTGCTCGCGGCCGACCCGGCGGCCGGCGCCCTGGTCAGCTGGTTGGATGGCTCCCGCCTCGCCACCTGGCAGGATCGCACCCTGATGCTGTTCGACTTCGGGCTGCACGAGCCGAGCAGCGAAGGCTATTTCGTGCTGTTCCGGGAGGCGTGCGACGAGCTCGCTTGGTACGATCGGCTGGTGGTCGTCACGGCGCTGGAAGCGGCGGCGAGCCTGGCACCGCTTCTCGGCGGCGTGATGGTCGACGGCTTTTCGGCCATGCTCCCCGGTCGCACCCTGCCCAACCGCGCCTTCCTCCTGGAACTGGGCGGCGGCGGCTACGCGACCTGGCTCGAGCGGATCGCCGCCCCCGTCGCGGCCGCCTCCATGGCGCCGACGGCGAGGTCGGGGGCGACGCAAGACCTGCTCCTGGCGATTGGCCGCGGGGCGGACGACGGCGAGCTGCGCCGCTCCGCCGCCGCACAATACTATGCCAAGACGCTGGGCGAGCCGGCGAAGGGGACGCTCGTTGCTTGGCTGACCGACGCGCTCGAGGCCGCGACGTTTCCCTCGGGGCATGGGATTGAGCGCACCATCCTCGCCCGCTACTACCTCGACCGGGCCGGGCCGCACGAGCGGCTGGCGGAAGAACTGGGCCTGTCGCGCCGCCACTATTTCCGCTACCATCGCCAGGCCCTGTCGGCGCTGGGCGACCAGCTATTCGGCTAGGACCTGCAACCTCGCCGTACAGTGGTATGGAACCGCGAACGTGTGGGCGCGGGCGCGATGGGTGCGAAATGGTAGTGGGCTGGAGGGCAGGATGTGGCCGGGCATCCCGGCGCGCGGCCAGCGGCGTCTTTCTTTCCATGGACGGGTTGCGCCGTGCGGTCGCCAGCCGCGCGTAGCGGGCTAGATCCCCCCGTTCTCCCCGGAGGGTGAGGCGATGCGCGGCATGTCGGGCTGTTTGGCCTGCCAGCGGATGAAGGCACGGGCGGCCGATGAGCGCCTCAAGGATGAGGTCGAAGAGGCGGCGGCCCGGCTCTGCATGCGCGAGACGCCGTGTTCGCCATCAACCGAGCCGGGGCGGCAGAAGACTTTGCCGTCCTGGACGCCACACCCGCGTTCGGGCATACGCATTCTGAGCCTGTCGGGCTGCTCGGCATCGAGTTCCCATACACGACCACGTAGTCGATCGCCCGATCCCACCGGGCCGAGTCCGTCGGCGGCCCGAGAGGAGGCCATAGGACCCTCTCGGGTCCGTTGTGCGGAAAAAGGCCTGCGCAGAGGTGCTGTCGCCGCGTCCTTGGGCAGCCCGTCGCGGCCCCACCGGCGTAGGACGGCGACAAGGGCCAGGCTGCGCCCTGCTTCAGCCGAGCCGCCGCTTCTGCGCCGATGGGCGCCCGGGCGGTTGGCCGACGTCGACACGAAGGATCCGCGCACCTGCGCACCCGCCGGCAGGCAGCGCCGGCGCCCATGGTGGGCGGATGCGCTGCCCTCTTGGACCCGGGCCACACCGCTGCCGCCGCGCCGTGGCGCATTCCACTGGCACGGTTCGCATCGGTGCGGTACGTTGGACCCTGACTGTGGAGGGAGCGTGACGGGCAGGCGCGGCCACGCGCTCGGCATAGCCAGACGGCAGCGCCGTATGGTGGTGGTCAGGAGGGATGGCGTGCTTGGCATGGCAGGCGACCTCGAGGTCACCCGTCACCGCCTCGGCCTTCCGGCCGTGGTCGCCCACCTGAGCGACCTGCACCTCGACCTGGTACGCATAGCGCCGGAGCGGGTCGCGGCCGCGCTCAACGAGGCGCGCGTGCACGTCGTGGCGATCACCGGCGACTTCTTCGACACCCGCTACCGCCCGGCGGCGCTGGAGCGCTGGTTCGCGGCGTTCGGCTCGAGGCCGGTGGTGGCCGTCCCGGGAAACCACGACCACCGCCTGCGCGAGCGCTGGCGGACAGAGCTGTTCGCCTTCCTGGCCGAGCGCACGACGCTCCTGCGCAACGCCGCGGCCACCGTCGGGGGGGTGCGCTTCTTCGGCTACGACGACCCGGTCACGTACCGTGCCGCCGCCCAGGCCCCGCCGGCCGGCACGGACCTCGTCCTCGCCCACAGCGTCGACCTGCCCATCCCGCTGGAGGCGCTCGGTGCCCCCCTCCTGTGCGGCCACTACCACGGCGGGCAGGTGCGCATCCTGCCGCCGCGCCTGCTCGCCCGCCTCGTCCTGCGCCATGAGCGCCTCGCCCTGGACCAGGGCATCCTCGCGGGCTGGACGCCGGACCGCCGCGCCTACCTGTCACGCGGCGTCGGCATGAGCCACCTGCCGGTGCGGTTTCTGGCGGCGCCGGAGCTGGCGATCTTCGACTGATCTGCCCCGAAAATACAACCCGTGCGGGAACGCCTGGGGCACAGATCACCAGGCCTCGACCCGGTGATGACGGGCAGGGCACAGGGTGAAGTCGGATAGGGGTAGGCTGGATCGCCTGGCGCATGCCCCGATGCGGCAGGGGGCCGGCGGCGGCTGGGGCCGCAAGGGGTCGGCGACAGGCAGCAGGGCTCAGGCGGCGGGTTGCTTGGGAGTCACTTCGTACCCGAGGCTCTCCAGGCGGCGGACCATGGCGCGCAGGGCGCGGTCATCGTCCAGATGCGCAAAGTAGCCGGGGTCGAGGTCGGTGTAGTCCTTCCCGGTGCGCAGCACGTGCCAGACAATCACGACGATTCTGTGAGCCAGGGCGACCACGGCCCGTTTGGCTCCCTTGCTCCGCACAAGACGATGGAATTGGGCTCCGAGGTAGGCGTCCGTCTTGGCGGCTGCCCACCCGGCTTCCACCATGGCGCCACGCAGGGATGGGTTGCCGTTTCGGGTCCGCCCGCTCAGTCGCTTGCCGCCGCTGGACTTGTTCCCCGGGCACAGCCCTGTCCAGGGGGCAATGTGTTGAGCCGTCGGGAAGATCGCGGCATCCGGGCCGATCTCCGCGATGATCACCTCGGCGATGCGCCTTCCGATGCCCGGGATGGTCTCAAGGCGCTTCAGTACCTCCTTGTAAGGAGGTTTCTCGGAAACCCCTGGAGCTGGCGGGAAATGGCCACTGTGGGCGCTGTTCAAGGCTCGCTCTAGGGCACGTAAACGGCATTGGGGATGCGGCAAGGCAACGGTGATGGGCGAGCGGGTGCG
>JAKASY010000230.1 GCA_021817625.1 Bacillota bacterium
TCCGGCTCCTGCGCGGCATTCTCCAGAAGCGTCGTGCCGCGGGCGCGCGCGGCGGCGATCATGAGGTTGACCGTCGTACCGAACGACGAGCGGTCAATGAACACCTTCGCGCCCTCGAGGTGCGGCGCCCGCGCCCGAATCGCGCCGTGCTCCACCCAGGCCTCGGCGCCGAGCGCCTGGAAGCCCTTGAGGTGGAAGTCCACGGGGCGGCTGCCGATGTCGCAGCCTCCGGGCAGTGCCACCTCGGCCTCGCCCAGGCGCGCGAGGAGAAGACCGACCACGTAGGTCGAGCCCCGCAGCTTGCGCGCCAGGCTGTATGGCGCCTGCGTGCGGCTGAGGCCCCGGCCGTCGACCCGCAGGGTGCTGGGCCCGAGCCACTCGGCCTCGGCGCCCAGGTCGCGCAGGATCGCGCAGAGGTTCACGATGTCCGAGTACTTGGGGACGTTCTCGAGCACGCTCACCCCGTCGTCTGCTAGCGTTGCGGCGGCGATCAAGGCGAGCGCGCTATTCTTGGCGCCCGCGGCGACCACCTCGCCGCGGAGCGAGCGGCCGCCGTTGACCATGTAGCGGGCCCCGTCGGCGGCCGCCTCCACCCCGCCCGCCGCCACCATCCCAGGGTCGCTCATTGCCTCTTCGCTCCTAGCCACGGCGGTAGTTGGGCGCCTCCTTGGTGATGTCCACGTCGTGCGGGTGGCTCTCGACCAAGCCGTGGCTCGTGATGCGAACGAACCGGCTCTTGGCGCGAAGAGCCTCGAGGTCGGCCGCGCCCACATAGCCCATGCCCGACCTCAGCCCTCCCACGAGCTGGTAAACGGTTTCGCTGAGCGGTCCCCGGTAGGGTACCCGACCTTCGATCCCTTCCGGCACAAGCTTGTCGGGCTGGCCGGCAACGTGGTCCTGGAAGTAGCGGTCGCCCGACCCGGACTGCATGGCGCCGAGCGAGCCCATGCCACGATACACTTTGTAGCTTCGGCCCATATAGATGACCTGCTCCCCCGGGCTCTCGTCCGTGCCGGCCAGGAGCCCGCCCAGCATGACGGTCATCGCCCCCGCGGCCAGCGCCTTGGTGATGTCGCCGCTGGCGCGGACGCCGCCGTCGGCGATCACCGGCAGACCGTCGCCCGCCACGGCCTCGGCGCAGTCGAAGATGGCGGTGATCTGGGGCACTCCTACGCCGGCGACCACCCGGGTGGTGCAAATGGAGCCGGGGCCCTGGCCGACCTTGACCGCGTCGGCGCCGTGATCGCGCAGGGCGAGGGCGCCCTCGCGCGTGGCGACGTTGCCGCCCACCACATCGACATCGGGAAAGCGCGCCTTGACGCGGGCGACCGTCTCCAGAACGCGTCGCGCGTGGCCGTGCGCGCTGTCCACGACGATCGCGTCGACGCCGGCGGCCACGAGCGCCGCCGCCCGCTCCTCGCCCTCCTCGCCGGCGCCCACCGCCGCTGCACAAAGAAGGCGCCCCTTGGCGTCCTTGGCGGCACTCGGATAGCGCCGCGCCTTCTCGATGTCCTTAATCGTGATGAGCCCGCTCAGCCGACCGTCCTCGTCCACGAGCGGCAGCTTCTCGATCCGGTGCTCGCCGAGGAGGGCCTTGGCCGCCTCAAGCGACGTGCCGATCGGCGCCGTGACCAGGTTGGCCTTCGTCATGACCTCCTCGACCGGGCGGTCGATGTTCTCCTCGAAGCGCAGGTCGCGGTTCGTCACGATGCCGATCAGGTACCCGGCCTCGTCGCAGATCGGCACGCCGGAGATGCGGTAGCGCGCCATGAGCGCCAGGGCGTCGCGCACCGGATGGCCGGGGCTCAGGAACACGGGGTCCGTGATCACGCCGCTCTCCGAGCGCTTCACGCGATCGACCTCGGCCGCCTGGGCCTCGACGCTCAGATTCTTGTGGATCACGCCGATGCCGCCCTCGCGCGCCATGGCAATGGCCATGCGCGCCTCCGTCACGGTGTCCATGCCGGCGGAGACGACCGGGATGTTCAGCCGAACGCGGCGTGAGAAGGGGGTGGACACATCGGCGTTGCGCGGCACGACGTCGCTCGGCCCGGGCAGGAGCAGGACGTCGTCGAAGGTGAGGCCCTCACGCCCGAATTTGTCCTCCCACGTCAACGAAACGCGCCCCTCTCCAGCGTTTCGTCCAGCGTATCATAGCCCCGCAGCCGCGGCGACTGTCGAAGGAGGGACGGCCGCAGGCCGGGCCGGACGCACCGCCCGGCCGCAAGGCGCACGACTGCGAGCCGCGTCTAGCCCTCGCCGGCGGGGGTCGCTCCGGCGCGGCGCGCCGCGTGCCGGGCCAGGGCGTGCGCCGCCCGCCACACGTCCCCGGCGCCCATGAACAGCCAGAGATCGCCGGTGCGCCACGAGGCGGCCGACATCTCTTCGGCGGCCTCGAGCGAGGGCGCGTATCGCACGCCGCGTCGACGCGCCCCGAGCTCACGCGCCAGCGCGGCGCCGCTCACGCCGGGCAGCGGCGCCTCGCCCGCCGGAGCGTACACGTCGAGAAGCATCACCTCGTCCGCATCGTCGAAGGCGGTGAGGAAGCCGTCCCAGAGGTTCTTCGTGCGCGTGTAGCGCTGCGGCTGGAACACGGCGCACACGCGCCCAGGGTTGAGCAAGCGCGCGGCGGCCAGCTCGGCGCGGATCTCGCTCGGGTGGTGGGCGTAGTCGTCGACGACGCGTCCGTCGTCGCCGCTGTACAGGATCTCGAACCGCCGGTGGGCGTTGGCGAAGCGGCCCAGCGCCGGCGCCAGGCGCTCGAACGCCGCGCCCGCGAGGAGGGAGGCCTCGACCGCCGCGAGGGCGTTGTGCACGTTGTGCCGGCCGGGAAGCGACAGGCGCACCGGCCCCAGGTCCACCCCGTCGCGCGCCACGCGAAACGCCATCGCCCCGTTCTCGGCCCCCACGTCCAAGGCGCGGATGTCGGCCTTCGGCTCCTCGCCGTAGAGGCGCGCCGCGCCCCGGGCGCGCGCTGCCGCCGCCAGTCGGGCGGCACTCGGGTCGCCCGCCCAGATCACCGCGCGGCCGCCCTCGGCCATGCCGCCCACGAACCGCTCGTACGCCTCGACGACGCGCGCGAAGCTGCCGCCGTAGTGCTCGAGGTGCTCGGGCTCGACGTTGGTAACGACCGCGACGTGCGGGTGGTAGCGAAGAAAGGAAGCGTCGCTCTCGTCCGCCTCCGCCACCACGAGGTCGGCCCGCCCGAGGCGCAGTCCGCCGCCCCACGCGTCCACCTCGCCGCCCACGATCCCGGTCGGATCGAGCCCCGCCTCGGTCAGGAGGTGGGTGATCAGGGCGGTGGTCGTGGTCTTGCCGTGGGTGCCCGTGACCGCCACGGCGAAGGCGCCTTGCAACGCCTCGGCCAGGAGCTCGGAGCGGTGCACGACCCTGACGCCCTGCCCGGGGGCCAAGGCGCGCTCCGGCAGGTCGGCGGGTACGTCCGTGTTGTACACGAGCCGGTCGACGTCACGCAGGTGGGCGACGTCGTGCCCCTCCGCCACGGCGACGCCGAGGCCGGCCAGGCGGGCGCTGCGCTGGTTCGGGCGCGCGTCGCATCCGCTCACCTGCCCGCCGCGCCGGTGGACGAGCTCCGCCAGCGCGCTCATGCCGTAGCCGCCGATGCCGACAAAGTGGGTGTGCAACGCAAAGCCTGGTTCGCAAAACTTGACAACTTCGCACACGCCCCCACGGGGCTGACGCTGGTCGTCAAGGCCCTCCCCTGACCAGGCTCTCGCTCCTTTCGACCTCAGATTTGCCCCTTGCGGGACTCGAGCGACAGGGAGGACTGGGCCCGGGTGTCCCACCCGGTTCCGAGCGGCCCTTCGGCCTCGCGCCGAGACTCGGAGCACCTCGCGCGCATGCCCGGACGATCTGTCGGATACGCCCTACGGGGCGCCGGCCAGGCCGGTGTTTTCGGTGTCCCCGCTCCACCCGGCGTTCAATCGCCGGGCCAGGCTCTGGGCCTCCTTCACGCTCCCCCACAGGCCCCGCCTCTGCCGGTCGGCCCACTGGGCACGCCGCCCGTTGTGCCGCCGGATCGAGGTGACCGTGAGACGCGCAAGAAGACCCCGAGCCTGGCCAAGCGCCGCCCGCCGTGTTGCTCCCATCGCTACGGCCTGGGCGCTCTCTGCTACCTCTACCTCGGCTCGAAGATGCCTCGCCAGCGCCGGCACGCGTGCCCTGGCGCTCTTCCCGACCCGCTCCCGACAGCCCGGAGCGCGCCGGCCGATCGCAAGGGCTGCCGCCTCGTGCACCGACAGCCCAAGCTGATCTTGGTACTTGACCGAGCCGATGACGGACGTGAAGGCGGGGTTCACCGCAACAATCCCAACCCCGTCCTTGGCGGCCCGGCGGGCGACGGCCGAGAGCACCTCGGCATGGGCGAACTGGCCCGCCAGGCGGTTGAAGCGCCTCGCCCCCTTGCCCCGCTCGAGCCTCTGCCCGAAGTCCAGCGACTCGAGTGCAAGGGGCTTACCGAGCGCCTTGGCCACGCCCGTGGCGACAAGCGCCACCATGCCCGCCAGGTAGGCGCGCCGGCCGGACGTCCCATCGCGCAGCTCCGGCACGTGAAGCCAGAGCACGCCCTTTGGGTTCACGCCCACCTGGATCTCGGCCGGGTCCCTCTGCGATCCGGGGATCGCCGGGGGCACGAACCCGGGCGGGAAGGGCTCGAGGTTCCCCTTCGACCCCACGTTCACGAGCGCAAGGCCGTGCGGGTTCGTGTCGACACCGACTGCGCCGCGAGCGACGTCCGGCACGGGCGTGCGTAGCGCCGCTCTACGGTCGAACGTGATGTGCACGCGAAAGACGGTGTCGCTCTCCTCGACCCCTGGCTTCGGCCGCTCCATCACTCGCACGCTGTAGGGGACGTAATCGAGCAGAAG
>JAKASY010000231.1 GCA_021817625.1 Bacillota bacterium
TCCACGGATGGTCGGACGCGCCCCCCCGCCAGGGAGCTCGGATACCTCACGCAGAACGCGAGCAACCCCTCGTTCTTCAACATCGTCGACGGTCCCTGGACCATCTCGTCCGCGACAGCCAACGTGTCATGGCAGTTCGCGCCCAACCAGCACTTCGACGGCGTGAAGCCCACCATCGGCGACCTCGTGCTGGCCTACGAGGCGTCGGACCAGGCCGAGTTCAACGCCCTGCGCACGGGCCAGGTGGACGTCGGCTACCTGCCCGCGGGCATGGAGTCCTCCGCCAAGCTCCTGGCCAGGGACGCGATCGTGCCGACCTACCCGTTCGGGATCAACCGCATCGCGCTCAACTATAAAAACCCTTCCGTCGGGTCGATCTTCGCGAGCCAGGCCGTGCGCGAGGCCATGCAGATGGGCATCCCGCAGGCCCAGATCATCAAGTACGTGTACCAGGGCCGCGCCACGCCGGGCGTCTCGTTCGTGCCCGAGGCGCCGCCGACGAAGTTCCTCTCGCCCAAGGGGACGCAGCCCGTCTACCCGTTCAACCCGGCGGCCGGTAAGAAGCTCCTCGAGAAGGCCGGCTGGCACCTGGTCAACGGCGTGATGACCAACGCCAAGCACCAGAGCCTCGCGTTCACCGCCGAGTACCCGTCGGGCAGCCAGTCGGTGGAGAACATCGCCGTGCTCGTCCAGCAGGAGTGGAAGAGCGAAGGCATCGACGTCACGCTGAAGCCGGTGCCCTACCCGCAGCTCCTGGCGCAGCACCGCCAGCCGCCGAGCACTTGGCAGATCCAGATGGAGATGGAGTTCACCTACGGCGCCTCCTACCCGAACGGCGCCGGTCAGCTCCTGACGGGCGGCGGCTTCAACTTCTACGGCTACAGCAACCCGGCGATGGACGCCCTCGTCCACAGCACCGCGGTGCCGAAGGCCAAGGTGTCGCAGATCTACGGCGCCCTCTACGCCTCCCAGATGTACGCGGCGCACCAGCTGCCCACCCTGTACCTGCCGTTCCCGGCCACACTCAACGTCGTGTCGACCCGCCTGGCGAACGTCGTCGAGGAGAACTCCGCCCACCAGCCCATCGGCCTCAACCCATTCAGCGCGTGGCAGCTGGCCAAGTAGGCCGGTAACCCCTTGTCGCACGGTCGCCGTCGGCACAGCCGGCCGGGCGGCCGCGCGGCGCGCCTGCCCAGCGGCGCGTCGGCGGACGCAGGGCGTGAGCGCGTCGGGCGGCCGCCCGCGCGCCCGCACCGGGCAGCGGCTGGGCACCGACCCGGAGAAAGGAGGAAGCGACCCTGCAGGCGGCCACACTCGTCGAACCCCAGGCCTCGGGCATCGAGGCGCGGGCGCCGCGCTCGCGCGCGGCGGCCGTGCTCCTGCACTCGCCGGCCTGGTGGACCGGCGCCGTCGGCCTTATGGCCGTGGTCCTGTTCACGTTCGCCGGGCCACTCGTCTACCGGCAAAGCCCGTACGCCATCCACATCGCAAGCATGCTCAGCCCGCCGACGGCCGCCTTCCCCCTCGGCACGGACAGCCTGGGACGCGACGTCCTCGCCCAGCTCATGGTCGGCGGCCAGGTGTCCCTGATCATCGGCCTCGCCTCGGCGGTGTTCGCGGTCGCCTTCGGCACGGTCTACGGCGTCTTCTCGGGCATCGTGGGCGGAGCGCTCGACGTCGTGCTGATGCGCGTCGTGGACCTTCTGCGCGCAGTGCCGGCGCTCTTCCTCCTCCTCTTCCTCGACGCCTTCATCAACCCCACGCCCACCGTGATGGTGGCGCTGATCGCGGGCATCTCCTGGCACGGCGTCGCCCGCCTGGCGCGCGCGGAGACGCTCCACATGCGCGGGCTTGACTACGTGGAGGCCGCCCACGCCGTCGGCGCCACCCGGTGGGCCATCGCGGTCCGCCACATCCTGCCCGGAACCGTGCAGGTCGTGGTGGTCACGGCCACCTTCCTCGTGGCCGACGCCATCCTCACGATCGCCGCCCTGTCCTTCCTCGGCCTCGGCCTGCCGCCGCCGGCGCCGAACTGGGGCGGCATGCTCTCAAGCGCCATGAGCTACATGCCGCAGGGGGCCTGGTGGCTGGTCTACCCGGCCGGCCTCATCCTCACGGTCACGCTGGTCTGCCTGAACCTGGTCGGCGACGCCCTGCGCATGGTCTACAACCCGCGCCTCCTCACCGTCGGCAAGCAGGGATAGGCGGAGGGCTCGTAATGACGCGCCTGATCGTGCACCGACTGGCCCAGGCGGTCCCGACGATGATCGGGATCACGATGCTCACGTTCGTCCTGCTCCACGCCATCCCGGGCGGCCCCGCCGAGGTCATGCTGGGCGAGCGCGCCACACCGGCGCTCCTGGCCCAGGTCGACCGCGCGTTCGGCCTGAACCAGCCCCTGCCCGTGCAGTACCTGACCTGGCTCGGGCACGTGGCGCGCGGCGACTTCGGCTACGCCTACACCTACCACGCCACGGTGACGTCGCTCATCCTCACCGCCCTCCCCCGCACGCTCATGCTGGTTGCCCTGGCGATCCTGCTGTCGCACCTCTTCGCCATCGTCCTGGGCGTCGTCCAGACCGTCCTCAGCGGCACCTGGTTCGACTACGGCCTGAACGTGGCGCTCTACTTCCTATACGCCATGCCCGGGTTCTGGCTCGCGATGCTGGCGGTGCAGGTGGTGGCCATCCAGCTGCAGATCCTGCCCGCCTCGGGCATCTCCTCCGGCTTCACCACCCATCCCGCACTCGGGGACTACCTGCGCCACCTCGTCCTGCCGGACGCCGTGCTCATCCTGGGCACGGTCGCGGGCTGGACGCGCTACATGCGCAACGCCATGGCGGACACGATGGCGGAGGACTACATCCGGACCGCCCGCGCCAAGGGCGCGAGCGAGGCGCGCGTGCTCATCCACCACGCCCTGAAGAACTCGCTTAGATCGCTCGTCACGCTCGCGGGCCTCTCGCTCCCGGCGCTGTTCGCCGGCGCCCTGATCATCGAGATGGTGTTCAACTATCCGGGCATGGGCCTTCTCTTCTGGACGGCGGCCCAGAACCGCGACTACCCCATCCTGCTCGGCATCACGGTCATGGTCGGCGGCCTCACCATCCTGGGAAACCTCCTGGCCGACGTGGCGTACGCCCTGCTCGACCCCCGCATCCAATACCGCTGACCCGCGCCGCGGGCCGCAAGGGGAGGACCGCGTCATGCCGACGCCGCCCAGGCGCCCGGATCCGCCGCCTGGAAAGGTTCTGATCGAGGCGGCGCGCATCGTCACGCTCGACCCGGCGCAGCCGGAGGCGACCGCGCTCGCCGTCGCCGGCGGCCGCGTGGTGGGCGCCGGCCGGCGCGAGGACTTCGACACCTGGCGGGACGCCGACACCCGCGTCGTGCGCGTCGCGCAGGGCGCGGTCTACCCGGGCTTCGTCGAGTCCCACGCCCACCTCATGGCGATGGGACGCCAGATGGAGCGCCTCTACGTGGGAAGCCCTCCCTGCCGCAGCGTGGCCGACGTGCTGGCGCGCGTGCGCGACGCGGCGGCGCGCACGCCGCCCGGCGAGTGGATCGTCGGCATGCACTACGACGACACCCTCCTCGAGGAGCGGCGGCCGCCGACCGCGGCGGAGCTGAACGCCGCCGCCCCCGCCCACCCCGTCTACCTGAGCCACATGTCGGGGCACCTGGCGGTGGCGAGCGAGATGGCCCTGGCGCGCGCCGCCGTCACGGAGGCGACCGACGTCCCGGGCGTGATGCGCGACGGCGCGGGGCGCCTCACCGGCGAGCTGCGCGAGGCGGCGGCCATGCACCTGGTCTCGAGGCTCCTGCCCAAGGCCGGGCGCGCCGACCGCGTGCGCTGGCTGGAGCGGGCCTCCGCCTGGTGCCTCGCCCGGGGCGTCACGAGCATGTGCGACTCGAACTTCGGCAGCGCCGACGCCGACGACACGGCCGTCTCGTGGCAGGCGTACCTGGAGGCGGACGACGCGCGCACGCTCCTCGTCCGCACGCAGGTCTTCCCATCCCTGGCGGCACGGGCGCACCTGCCACAGAGCCGCGACCAGGGCTTCGTGTCGGTCGGCCCGGTCAAGCTGTTCGCCGACGGCTCGATTCAGGGGCATACGGGGGCGCTGCGCGACGGCTACTTCGACCAGCCGGAGGAGCGCGGCCGCCTGTTCTGGCAGCAGTGCGAGCTCGTCGAGACGCTCGCCACGCTGCGCGCCGAGGGCCGGCAGGTCGCGACGCACGCGAACGGCGACGCCGCGATCGACCTGGTGCTCGACGCCTACGAGGCCGCGCTCGGCGAGGGCCGCGCCGCGGACCACCGCTGGCGCATCGAGCACGCGCAGATGGCGCGCCTCGACCAGGTCCGGCGGATGGCCGATCTGGGCGTCCTGCCGTCGTTCTTCCTAAACCACGTCGAGGTGTTCGGCGACCGCCACCGCGACCTGTTCCTCGGGCCCGAGCGGGCGGCGAACATCAGCCCTGCCCGATGGGCGCAAGGGCTCGGGGTGGTCTTCAGCCTCCACTCGGACGCGCCGGTCACCCCGCCCGAGCCGCTCCGGTCGATCGCCACCGCGGTCAGCCGGCGCACGAGCAGCGGCGCCGTCCTCGGGCCCGACCAGGCGGTCGACCCCGATGTGGCGCTGCGGGCGTACACCTCCTGGGCAGCGTGGCTGGGCCGGTGCGAGGCCGCCGTCGGCAGCCTCAAGCCGGGCGCCTGGGCCGACGCGGTCGTCTTGGACCGCGCGCTCGACGCCGGTAGCGGCGTCGAGGAGCGTTGGGTCACGGGCGTGCTGCAGCACGGCGTGCCGGTGGACGTCGTGAGCCTGCCATCGTAGGCCGTCGCGTCCCGGAGCGGGAGAGCGGACTTTGCCAC
>JAKASY010000232.1 GCA_021817625.1 Bacillota bacterium
CTGGCACAGCGCGCTCAACCTCAAGTTCCTCGGGTACATGCGCATGATCAAGGCCGCGGTGCCCCACTTCCTCGCCCGCGGCGGGGGCGTCGTGGTGTGCGTCGTCGGCAACGACGGCATCAAGCCGTCCTATTGGGAGCTGACCGGCACCGCCGCCAACGCGGCGGACCTCGCCTGCCTGCGCGCCCTGGCGGACCAGTACGGCCGGCACAACATCCGCATCAACGCCGTGAACCCCGGGCCGGTGGACACGGGCCGCTGGGACCAGCTGACGGCCGCGTTCGCCCGCGACAAGGGGATCGACGTCGCGACCGCCCACCGCCTGGCGAACGCCTCCATGGCCTTCGGCCGCATCGCCCGACCGCAGGAGGTGGCCGACGTGGTGGTGTTCCTGGCGTCCGACCGCGCGAGCTTCGTGCACGGCACCGACCTTGCGATCGACGCCGGCCAGCGCAAGGCGATCATGGACGTCGTCTAGCGATGCGCGTGGGCGTCGTCCAGATCCGGGGCAGGGCCGGCGCCAGCGAGGGCGAGGCGCGCGACCGGCTGCGCGCGCTCTCCGCCGACCGGATCGCCGACCTGTTCTCGCGCGGGGCGCGCCTCGTCGTGCTGCCCGAGTGCGCGCTCCACGACTACTTTCCGCGCACCGTCGAAGAGGTCGGCGCCTTCGCCGAGACGCTCCCCGGGCCCACGGTTCGCGCCTGGCAGAGCGTCGCGCGCGCCCACGGCGGCTACGTCGTGGGCGGGCTGATCGAGCGCGACGGCGATGACCTGTTCAACACGGCCGTCGTGGTCGGCCCCCAGGGCCTCATCGGCCGCTATCGCAAGATCCACCGCTTCGGCTGGGAGAGGCGCTGGCTCAAGGCCGGGGAGGCGCCGCTTCTGGTCGACATCCCGTCCCTCGGCCTGCGCCTCGGTGTCCTCGTCTGCTACGACTTGCGCTTTCCGGAGGCGGTGCGGGCGCTCGCCTTCGCCGGCATGGACGTGCTGGCCGTGCCGACCGCGTGGACGTCGATCGGCAAGCGCACGCTCTGGGACCGGGGCGGCTACTGCCCGCAGGATCACGTGGCGATCGCGCACGCCTACCAGAATCGGGTCGCCGTGGTCTGCGCCGACCGCGTCGGCGCCGAGGCAGGCGTCCGCTTCCTGGGCGCGAGCATCGCCGTCGCCGCCGGCGGCGAGGTGGCGCTCGGCCCGCTTGCCGGCGAAGAGGAGGCGCTGGCGGTCGTCGACCTCGACCCCGCCCAGTCGCGCGACAAGACCGTGGCGGACGCCGGCGACCTGTGGGCCGACAGGCGGCCGACGTACGCCGTCGAGCGCGTCCGCATCGAGGAGGAGGGGTGAGGCGGTGCACGTCGAGGGCATGGACCACGTCGGCGTGGTCGTACGGGACATCGGGGCGGCGATCGGGCGCTACGGGGCTCTTCTCGGCCTCGTGGTCGACGGGCGGGAGAGCTTTGGCGGCGGGCTCATCGAGATCGCCTTTCTCGCGCCGGGCCCGGGCGTGCGGCCGAGCGTCGAGCTCCTGGCCCCCACGCGCCCCGGGAGCACCGCCTGGGACTTCCTGCAGGAGCGCGGCGAGGGCATCGAGCACATCGCGTTTCGCGTCGCGGACACGGATCAGGCCCTCGAGCACGTGCGGCGAAAGGCGCCCGACGCCCTGCGCGACACGTGCGCGCGGCCGGGCGCGGGCGGCATGGACATCGCCTTCCTCCGGCCCGACGCGCTCTTCGGCGTCCTGTGCGAGTTCGTGTCGGCGCGACGGGAGGAGGGCTGAGAGGTGGCCTGGCAGCCGCTTCAGGGCGTGCGCGTCGTCGATCTGACGCAGATCCTCTCGGGCCCGTTCGCCACGCAGATCCTCGCCGACCTCGGCGCCGAGGTGATCAAGGTCGAGCCGCCGGCCGGCGACAAGGCCCGCCGCAACGGCCCGATGGTGAACGGCAAGAGCAGCTACTTCGCCTCCCTCAACCGGGGCAAGCGCAGCGTCTGCCTGGACCTCAAGGCGGAGGAGGGGCGAAGGGAGCTCCTCGCCCTGGCCGGCGCCGCCGACGTGCTGGTGGAGAACTTCCGGCCCGGGGTCATGACGCGCCTCGGCCTGGGCTACGAGCGCCTGCGGGAGGCGAACCCGCGCCTGGTGTACGCCGCGTGCTCCGGCTTCGGCCAGGAGGGGGCGCGCGCCCAGAGGCCCGCCCTCGACGTCGTGGTCCAGGCGATGGCGGGCACGATGGCCCTCACCGGCGACGAGGCGCCCGCGCGGGCCGGCTTCTCGGCCGGCGACATCGCCGCCGGCCTGTACCTGGCGGTCGGCGTCCTCGCCGCCCTTCACGGACGGGCCGCCACGGGGCGCGGCGTGTTCCTGGACGTGGCCATGCTCGACTGCCAGGTGGCCGTGCTCGAGAACGCCTTCGCGCGCTTCTTCGCCACCGGCGACGAGCCGCGGCGCCTGGGCAGCCGCCACCCCGTGATGGCGCCGTTCCAGGCGTTCCCTACCGCCGACCGGCCGCTCGTCGTGGCCGTGAGCTCCGACGCGCACTGGCACGGCTTCTGCCGCGCGCTCGGACATCCGGAGTGGGCGGAGGACGGGCGGTTCCGAACGAGCGGCGAGCGCATCCAGAACCTCCCCGCCCTGGAGGCGATGGTCGCGCCGGTGCTGTGCGGCGACGGCGCCGACGCCTGGCTCGAGCGCCTCTCGCGCGCGGAGGTGCCGTGCGGCCCGATCCGGGCGGTGAGCGAGGTGGCGGCGGACCCGGACCTGGGCGAGCGCGGCCTGTTCGCCAGCGTGGACTACGACGGCGTGCCGTTCCGTGTGGTGGCCTCGCCGCTCGTGGCCGACGGCGAGCGCCCCGCGGCGGCGCGCGTGCCGGCGCTCGGCGCGGACACGGGCACGGTCCTCGGCGCCTGGGCCCGGGACGTGGGCGATCGGGGGGAAGCGTCTTGAACCTGGAAGAGGCTATCCGCCTGGAGTGGCGCGAGGGCGCCGCGTGGCTTCGCATCGACCGCCCCGACAAGCGAGGCGCCATGAGCCACGAGATGTGGCTGCGCCTTCAGGCGCTCGCCCGCGAGGCGCTCGCGGCGTCGCCGGTGGCCATCGTCGTCGCGGGCGTGCCGGGCCAGTTCGCGAGCGGCGCCGACATCGCCGAGTTCGCCAGCGTGAAGGCCACGGAGAGCGCGGCGCGCGCCTCGTTCGAGGCCGTCGACGGCGCATGCCAGGCCCTGTTCGAGGCCCCGGTTCCTACGGTCGCCGCGGTCGACGGCTACGCGCTCGGCGGCGGCCTGGAGCTTCTCGCCGCCTGCGACCTGCGCATCGCCACGCGCTCCGCCCGCTTCGGGCTGCCGTCCGCACGCCTGGGCGTGACCATCGGCCACGGCCACGTGCGCCGCCTCGTGTGGGCCGTCGGGCCCTCGCGCGCCCTCGCGATGCTGCTCACCGCACGCTCGCTCGACGCCGCGGAGGCGCTTGCGTGCGGCCTCGTGCACGAGCTGGCCGACGACTGGGAGGGTCTCATGGCGGCCGCGACGGCGACGTGCCGGCGCCTCGAGGGCCTGTCCCCGCAGAGCCTGCGCTGGTCCAAGGAGGCGGTGCATCGCGTCCTCGCCGACCCGGCGCTGGCGGGCCTCGAGGATGACGCCGGAAAGGCGATCCGGGCCTTCGCCACCGACGAGTTCCGCGAAGGCGCCAGGGCCTTTCTCGAGCGGCGCCCGCCCCGCTTCCGCGACCTGGCCCCGCCCGGCGCCGCCGACGAGCCGCATACGGGGCGGGGGGAGGGATCGCCATGAAGCCGCCGCCGTTCGCCTACGAGGCGCCGCAGAGCCTGGAGGAGGCACTCGGCACGCTCGCCCGCCTCATCGCCGCCGGCCGGGAGGTGAAGCTCCTCGCCGGGGGCCAGAGCCTGGTGCCCATCCTGAACATGCGTCTGGCCGAGCCCGAGGTGATCGTGGATCTCAACGGCCTCGAGCCGGAGCTCGGGTACGTGCGCGTGGACGGCGGCGAGCTGTGCGTGGGTGCCCTCGTCCGGCACGCCCGGCTGGAGGCCGAGCCGCTCGTGCGCCGGCACGTGCCCGTGCTCGGCGAGCTCGAGGCCTTCGTCGGCCACCAGGCGATCCGTACGCGCGGCACGGTCGGCGGCAGCCTGGCGCACGCCGATCCCTCGGCCGAGCTGCCGCTTGCGGCGGTCGCCCTGGGAGCGCAGATCGTGCTGCGCGGCCCCGGCGGGGAGCGCCGGGTGGCGGCGCGCGACTTCTTCGTCACCTACCTCACGGCCGATGTCCTGCCCGACGAGGTGCTGGTCGAGGCGCGCTTCCCGGTCGCGCCCGCCCGCAGCGGCCAGGCGGTCGAGGAGTACGCCCGGCGCCACGGCGACTTCGCGCTTGTGGCGGTGGTGGCCAGCGTGGCCCTCGCCGAGGACGGCGCGGTCGCGACGGCGCGCCTGACCGTGGGGGGCGTCGGCGGCACGCCCGCCGACCTGAGCGACCTTGCCCACCCGCTCGTGGGCGAGCGGAACCCGGACCGGGCGATCCGCGACGCCGGCGACGCCGTGCGCGACGGCCTCGAGCCGGACGGCGACGTGCATGCAAGCGCGGCCTACCGCAAGGAGCTCGCGGGCGCGCTCAGCCAGCGCGCGCTCGGGAAGGCGCTCGCGCGCGCCCGCGAGGCGGCTGCCGCCGCCCCGGCTGGCTAGTGGAGAAAGGGGGCCGTGCTGTGGGTGTCGAGGAAGACGACCGCTACGCCACGCTGACGTTCGAGCTCACCGTCAACGGCTCGCCCTTCCGACTGGAGGACGTGGAGCCGCGCCTTCTCTTGTGCGACGCCCTTAGGGATCGCCTCGGCCTCGCGGGCACGCATATCGGCTGCGAGCACGGGGTGTGC
>JAKASY010000233.1 GCA_021817625.1 Bacillota bacterium
AGTAGCGGGACCACGTCCCTCAACTACACGGTGAGCGGTCTGCCGGCGAACTCGAGCGCCCTTCTCGCGATCTGGAACGGGTCGGCCAATGCGCGACCCGAGACGGTCACGGTAAATGGTCAGACAGTACCCATAACCCAAGGGTTCCAAGGTTTCGCACGACCGTCTCCTGTGGCCTTCTGGCTCGGTGGGAAAGACGTCTACATCCGCACCGGCAACGCTACAGTGAACGTCACGTACAGCCCCGGGACTGTCCAGTCGAGCAACGCGCCCTTGAAGCTCGACCCAGGCTCCCTTTTCCGGGTCCTCGATCTAGCCGGACCCCGCAACCCCGCGCCGACCGTCGCGTCGCCATCTACCACCTGCATCGGCAGTACGGTTTACGGAACGGGCGCCGCCGCGGCAGTGACAGTCCAGCCGGGTCAGACGCTCTTCTGCTCGGCGGACTTCAGTGCGGGGACATTCCCCGTGAACTACTCTGTTACGGATGTTGCGGGCGCGCAACAAGTCGGCGCCGACGTCGGGAGCAACGAGAACGTAGCCGCCCTCCAAATGCCCGGTGTTGCTGGCACGTATGATATTGTGGCTCAATACGTCCTCGGCGGCACGGAGTACCAGGCCACGTTCCCGGTGACGGTGCCCTGAAGCACCGAGGGCCGACAGCCCGACTGGCGGCGCACGGACAGCGCAACGTTGCCGTCTGCGGGGCAGGCGTCGATCAGGGTGTACCAGCGCGGTCGGAGGAGGCAGCCATGCTGCCCATCCTCCGACCCTCGTTTTCCGTGCGGAGGCCAAAGGCATGTTGTGGCCGGTCCACCTGGTTGTGTTCGTGTGCGGCACGCCTCCCTTCGGCGCGTGGCCCCTGGCGTTCCAAGAGGCATAGGGCGCGAGTGTCTTGGGACACTTGGTCAACCCGTGGTACGCAGGCCCTGGGCTACGCCTTGCATCGTAAGGAGCACCAGTTCCTCGATGTCACGCTGGGGGGAGGTGTCGCCGGTCCGGGCCCGGAGTGCTCTGAGGCCCATGACTTGAAGGTAGTTCAAGGGATCCACATACGGGTTGCGCAGGGCGATGGAGGCGCGCAGGGCGGGCTCGTTCTCAAGAAGAACCTGGCGTCGAGTGATCCTGAGAACGGCGTGGACCGTCCGCTCGTATTCCTCCGCCAGGCGATCGAACAGGGTGCTCGCGCGCGCAGCGTCAGGCACGAGTTCGGCATACAGGCGGCCGATCCCGAGGTCGGCCTTAGCCAGTGCCGTCTCCAGGTTGTCCAGGGTGGCGCGGAACCACGGCCAGCGTTCGGCCATGGCTCGAAGCCTCTCGAGACCCGCCTCACCGCAGAGCCGCATATGCTCTTCGAACGCGGTGCCGACGCCATACCAGGTAGGCAGCATCACGCGGGACTGGGTCCACGCGAAGATCCACGGGATCGCCCTCAGATCTGAAAGGGATGTTCCACTACCCCGCCGCGGCGGCCGCGATCCGAGGTTCATCCTAGCGAGCTCGCCAAGCGGGGAAGCGGCGGAAACGTACTCAACCAGGAAGGAGTGGTCCTCGACGAGGGCCCGATAGGCGCGTTCGGACCACCTTGCCAGGGCGGTGACGGTCTCCCGATCCTCCGGGCTTGGGTCGACGACAGCGGTCTGGCTCAAGGCACCCGCCACCGCCGCGAGGTACTGTTCCAACCCGCGTTCCGCCAACTCTCGGTTCAGGAAGTACTCCCCGAGCATTTCGCCCTGAACGGTGAAGGACACCCCCATTCGAACGCTGTTGGCCGGGAGAGCGGCGACCGCGCGCGCCGTCGGCCCGCCGCCACGCCCAAGGGAACCGCCGCGGCCGTGGAAGAAGGAGAGACGCACGCCGTGCATCTTGGCGACGGCACCGAGAGCCTCCTGCGCACGATGGATCGCCCAGGTCGAGGCCAGATAGCCCGCGTCCTTCGCCGAGTCGGAGTAGCCGAGCATGATCACCTGGCGCATGCCGCGCTGAGCGAGGTGCGTGAGGTAGCGCGGCTCCCGCCAGCACTCCGTCATCACGGCCGACGCACGTTCGAGCGCATCGAGAGTCTCAAACAGGGGCAGGAGGTCGCCGCGCCCCAACAGGCCTACCCCGTCTGCGAGGGTGAGGCCCGCGCCGAGATCCTCTGCGCACTGGGTCATGGAGAGGATATAACGGGTGGCCGCCCGCGATCCGTAGGTACGCTGCGCCATGGCCATGGTCTCGAACGTCTCTAAGGTTTCGCGCACCGAGCCTGTACGGGAAGCGGCCTCTTCACATGCGCGGGCGCAAGCGCGTACGCGCTCGGCGTGCTCGCGAATGTCGAGCGACGCCAGCGTGAGACCCAGCGCGTCAACGATGCTGATGAGGCGCTCGAGGTCGGGCAGTTCTCGCCGGCCCATGGAGCCGTAAGCGCGGCGCAGGCGGTAGAGATCTTCGAGAAATGCTTCGTCCGAGGGATAGCCGCCCGCGTGGCGCGCGAGGCCGAGCCGATGCTGGATGGCCTCGGCGAACGCTCGCAGCGGCTCGTCCGAGTCGCTTTCGGCACGGAGTCCCAACGTCTCTAGGGCCTTCGGGTCGAGCTCATCGCGGCGCCACGCCAGTTGTGGCAGCAGGTCGCCCACGCGGCGGGCGAACATCTCCCGCCCCGCCCGGTCCATGCGCTCCAAAGCGTGCCGCGTTACGTCGGCGGTCACGCCGGGATGGCCGTCACGGTCGCCGCCTATCCAGCTGCCGGTACGCAGCGGCAGGCGAGGGTGATCGTGGATTCCGAGTTGTCGGAGCGCCGCCTGCCACGCTTCCGCCAGGGACGGGATGGCCGGTGCAACCGACGAGACGAGGTACTCGATGCCCTGCTCCACCTCGTCCAGAACGGTCGGCGCGTGCATCCTCACCATTCGCGTATGCCAAAGGCCGCGCACGGTCTCCTTGAGTCTGGCCGTCGTCACCGCGCGTTCGGTGGCGCTCGTGCCGGAGACGCGCAGAGCGCGCAGGTCCGATGCGATGCGTCGCTGGAGCGAGAGAATCGTCCGGCGCCGAACTTCGGTCGGATGGGCGGTGAAAACGATGTCGATGACCGCGCCGTCAAGGGCATCCTTGACGGACGATGCGCTCAGCCCGGTGGCCTTGGCCCGCTGAGCCCAGGCGTCAAGACCGCCAGGTTGGGGGCGACGCGCGCGCCGATAGGCCGCGCGACGCCGCAGGCGATGTACCTGCTCCGCCGTGTTGGCCAGGAGGAAGTACAGGCAGAAGGCCCGCGCCACCCCCTCCTGCTGGCGAAGGTTGAGCCTCTCAAGACGGGCCATCAGGCGGCGAGGGTGCGCGGTGTTGCCGCAGCGGCGCATCTCCCGTGTCTGGGCACGAATTTCTTCGACCAGCTGCAACAGGCCACGACCGCGCTCGTCGATGATCACTTCGCCCAGCAAAACTCCCAACAGCCTGACGTCGCGTCGCAGGGCGCGATCCGCCATGACCTCAGGTGCCACCGCTACCCGCGCCTCCTTTCGGCGCCGAACGCCGCGCCCGGGCTCCATCGCTCAGATGGCGCTTGAGTCCTGTGGCGGCCAGCGTGATTTTGCCCACTATGGCGCAGCTCTCTCGGCCTGTCGAGCGTCGTCGCCGACACGGTACGGCACCCGAACACCCAACGCACGGCGGTCCAGCGTACGAAACTGGTGCAGGAGACGCTCTGCACGCAGAGCGTGGAGAGGGAGCGGCAGGCAGCGAGCCGCCCACACTCGCGAGACGTTACGGTGCGGTGGAGCCCCTTCGGGCGTCGCGCCTGCCAGCGATCGAGCGCCATGGTGGCCGTGCGGGTAGGGTACCTCGATTGTGTCCATTCGGCTGTCCTCCGTCGATCCCGATAGGCTCCGCCAGGCGTGGGCGGTAAACATCTCCGGTCCGGACGGTTACCGTCGCGGCCGAGCACCGTTCGTGCGCCGGGCGTTTCAGACACCGTGGAAAGCGGCAAGACCTAGTCGTGGGTGGCGAGAGGGAGCTCGGACGGATCGAGGAAGGGTGCCTGCCCGACGGTCGACGGGGCGCGCAAAGGTTCCGCAGGGGCGGTCTGCGCGATAGGGCGAGAGTTGCTCGCCGTCGTCCCGACCGAGGACAGGATGCCGGGCTGGAACGTGAACAGCCGTGTGCATGGGCGTCGACGATGGCCGAGAGAAAATCCCAAACCGAACCCACGGAACGGCAGGAGATCGGACGAGACCAGAGAACCTCGGCATGTCGCATCTAACATGTTAGTCGAGGGGAAGGGCGAGCAATGACGAAGACTGGCAAGCTGCGGCGGGCCCTCATGGGCGGAGGCGCTGCGTTCGTGGCAGCCGCAGCGGCGGGTGTGTGGACGGGTGCGTCCGTTGCGGGAAAGTCCCCGACACCAGTCGTCTTCTGGGACTGGAGCCAGACCGGACTTCCCGCGGTCGACAGCAAGATCGCCGCCGCCATGGAAAAGTCGTTCGACCATGCCTACCCACAGTACAAGCTGCAGGTTAGCTTCCTGCCCGCGGCCACGTTCCGTACCAAGGACTTTGCGGCGCTTGAGGCCAACAAGCCGATCGACGTGTTCGCGATGGACAATGCGGATCTGTCGACCTACTACAATGACGGCGCGATCATGCCCATCAACCAGTACCTGCGGAAGTGGTCAAGCCACCTGCGCATGAACCTCTTCACGACAACGGCCATCAGCGGAAAGATTCTGGGTGTTCCTGACTACGTCTACGCGTTGGGTCTCGTCGTGCGTAAGGATTGGCTCGCTAAGTACCACCTTCCGCAGCCGACGACCTGGACGACCTTCCTCCGGGACGCGAAGGCATTCAAGAGCCCCGCGCACACCG
>JAKASY010000234.1 GCA_021817625.1 Bacillota bacterium
AAGGGCCAGCGTCCAGGCGCGCCTGCGGCTGTGGCAGGCGGCCGTGCTGGCGCTCAGCGTCTGGCGCGTGTAAGGGACGGCGGCAGCGCCGTCCGACCATGGTGTCCGCCCGGCTACCATCGCGGCGCGAGGAAGATCGCGCCGAGCGGCGGCAGCGTGAGGCGCAGGGACTGGCTCTCGCCGTGCGCGGGCAGGGGCTCGGCGTCGACCGCGCCCAGGTTGCCGACGCCGCTCCCGCCGTAGGCCAGGGCGTCGGTGTTCACGAGCTCCCGCCAGGCGCCACCTGCCGGAACCCCCACGCGGTAGCCGTGGCGGACGACCGGCGTGCAGTTGAGGACGCAGAGCACGCCGACGTCGTCCGCCTGGCGACGGCGCCGGAAGGCGAAGACGCTCTGGGCCGCGTCGTCGCCCACCACCCACGCCAGGCCGTCCGGCCGCGCGTCTCCGGCGAACAAGGAGGCCTCTGCACGGTAGAGCGCGTTCAGGTCCTGGACCAGGCGCGCGACGCCGGCGTGCGCCGGACGCTCGAGGAGGTGCCAGTCCAGGCTCTGGTCGTGGTTCCACTCGCGCTCCTGGGCGAACTCGTCGCCCATGAACAGGAGCTTCTTGCCGGGCTGCGCCCACTGCATGGCGAGGAGCAGGCGGACGCCGGCAAAGCGCTGCCAGGCGTCGCCCGGCATGCGCCTGAGGAGGGACCCCTTGCCGTGCACGACCTCGTCGTGGGACAGCGGCAGGACGAAGTTCTCCGAGGCCGCATACACGGACCGGAAGGTCACGTCGTCGTGGTGGTGGCTTCGGTATACGGGGTCGCGCGCCATGTAGCGCAGGGTGTCGTGCATCCAGCCCATGTCCCACTTGTAGCCGAAGCCGAGGCCGCCGACGCTGGTCGGCCGTGATACGAGCGGCCAGGCCGTCGACTCCTCGGCGATCGTGTGGACGCCCGGGCACGCGGCGTAGACGACCTCGTTCAGGCGGCGCAGGAAGGCTACCGCCTCGAGGTTCTCCCGCCCGCCGGCAGCGTTGGGCAGCCACTCGCCGGGGCGGCGGGAGTAGTCGCGATAGAGCATGGAGGCCACCGCGTCCACGCGAAGGCCATCCGCGTGGTACTCGTCGAGCCAGTACAGCGCGCTTGAGAGGAGGAAGCTCTGCACCTCGCGCCGCCCGTAGTTGAAGATCAGGCTGCCCCAGTCCGGGTGGACGCCGAGGCGCGGGTCTTGGTGCTCGTACAGATGGGTGCCGTCGAAGAAGGAAAGGCCGTGGCCGTCGGCCGGGAAGTGCGACGGCACCCAGTCCAGCCATACGCCGATGCCTGCCTGGTGGAGGTGATCGATCAGGTACTTGAGGTCGGCGGGGCTGCCGTAGCGGGCGGTCGGCGCGAAGTAGCCGGTGGTCTGGTAGCCCCAGGAGCCGTAGAACGGATGCTCGGTCAGGGGCAGGAGCTCGATGTGGGTGAAGCCGTGGGCGCGCACGTAGTCGGCCAGGAGGGGTGCCGCCTCGCGGTACGTGAGGGCGCGACCGCCCTCGTCGGGCCGACGCCGCCACGACCCCAGGTGCACCTCGTAGACGCTCACCGGCGCGTCCAGGGCCTGGCGCGCGCCGCGCTCAGCCATCCAGGCGCGGTCCCCCCAGGCGTAGGTGGTGTCGAGAACGACCGAGGCGGTTCGCGGCGGCGCCTCGGCCGCGAAGGCGACCGGGTCGGCCTTGTCCACCTCGTAGCCGCTGTGGCGCGAGACGATGTGGTATTTGTACAGGGCTCCCGGGCCGACGTCGCCTACCCTTCCCGCCCAGACGCCGCTCACGCCCTGGGGCGCAAGGGGGTTCAGGCCGCTCTGCCAGGCGTTGAAGTCGCCGACGACGGACACCTCGGCCGCGTTGGGCGCCCACACGGCGAAGCGCGTGGCATGGGTGCCCGGCAGCGGGTGGGCGCCCAGGAAGCGGTACAGGCGCGTGTGCGCGCCCTCGTTGAACAGGTAGAGATCCTCGGCCGTCGGAGCGTCGGCCTCGACCGTCGCCACCACCCCCATGCGCTACGCCGAGCCCGCGCCGGCGCGCGTGGCGGCGGCGTCCAGCGCTGGGCTCCACCGTGCCATAGGGCGGCGCGAGGGTCAAACGCCGCGGCCCGGGACGGCGGGCTCGCCGAGCAGGCGGAGCAGGGCCGTGAGAGGGATCTCCGCCCAGTGCGGCCGGCTCTGGATCTCGTAGCGTACCTCGTAGAGCGCCTTTTCCAGGAGGTGCACCTCGAGCAGGGCCCCGAAGGCCTCCGGCGCCGGCACGAGGTCCGGCGTCTGCGCGGCGGTGGCGAGGTATCCGCGCAGGAAGGCGGCGGCGGCAAAGCGCGCCCAGGCGTCGGCCCAGGGGCGCAGGTGGGCCTGCTCGCTGTCCGGCCGCTGCAGCACCGGCGCCCAGGCGGCGTACTGGAAGGAGCGGAGCATGCCGGCCACGTCGCGAACAGGCGAGGCGAGGCCGCGGCGGTCGCCCAGCGGGCGAGCGGGCTCGCCCTCGAAGTCGATGATGACGAGATCCGACCCGCTCACCAGAACCTGGCCAAGGTGGAAGTCGCCGTGCGTGCGCTGGCGCCGGGCATGGAGAGGCGGCGTGAGGGCCGCCTCGACCCGTGCCTCGAGGCGCGGGACGGCTGGCAGGAAGGCGTCGACCGCGGCGAGCGCCGGGCCGTCGAGGGAACGGCGCGCGCGGGCGATGTCGCGTAGGGTGGCGGACAGGAGGTTGCGCACGGACTGGTGCAGCGCGCGCTGGTACATGGGCGTGAAGGCCTGGGGCGCGAAGGAGGGCGGTAGCGGCGGCCGGCTGAGGGCGGCGTGCAGCTCCGCCGTGCGGCGGCCGAGGAGCTCGGCGCGCGAAAGGCCGGACGATGCGCGCTGGGCGAGCGCGGGCGGCGGCTCGACGTCGAGGAGTTGCCATGCCATGAGCTCCGCCCCGAGGTCCAGGGCCGGATCGGCGGGCTCGTCGCGCACGGCGGCGTACAGCTCCGCCAGCTCGTGGCCGTACACCTGCCAGGCGTCGCCCCGGTTGGGCACGTAGCCGAACAGGATGGCGGCAGTCGTGGCGCGGTCGCCCACCCGGTACTCGAGCGTGCCTTCCAGCGGCGCGCCGTGCGCGAAGCGCCCAGGCTCGGCCAGGAGGTGGCCGATCTCCGCCTCGGGGTGGGGCCCCTCCTCGAGGCGGCGCAGGACCTTCAGGATGCTTAGGTCGCCGAACAGGACGGAGCTGTTGCTCTGCTCGGCGTGGGCGAGCGTGGGCTCGGTGCCGAGCCAGCTCGCGTCGTACAGGCGGCGCAGCGAGGGCACGGGCACGCCGACGAGGACGCCGTGGTCGCCGCGCAGACGGCGGCGGCGGGCGATGACCTGGAGGAGGGCCCGGCAGTACGCGGGGTCCTGCAGGCCGTCGTACAGGAGGCCCCGGGCGTCGGCGCCGTGGAGGTGGGCGACCACGGCCTCGGGCGCCCGTCGCCCAAGTGCCTGGGCCTCTTCGCCCGTGGCCAGGGAGAGCGGCACGAGATAGCGTTCTGGATCGCCCTCGCGGTAGGCGAACTCGAGCACGAGGGTGTGCGGGGCGGCACCGTCCTTGGTCGCGGGGCGCACGACGTCGACGATCCGCGTTTGCGTGACGCGGCGGCCGCGGCCGCCGAACCAGCGGCGGCTGGCGATATAGGCGGCGACAGCCTCGGCCAGGGAAGGCCGCGCGCGCTCCGCCAGGACGGCCGACCAGGAGGGCTCGAGCCTGAGGGCCGGGGTCTCTGCCGGCGCGCCCTCGCCGCCCACCGGGCGCGGGCTCTCGAGGGTGAACCAGTAGAACGCGTGCGGCCCGAGCGTGAGCGGGTAGGGGTTCGCGTCGATGACGGGGAACTCGCTGCGCCCGAACATCTCCACGGGCATCATGCCCGCGTACGCGGCGAGGTCGAGGGCGGTAGGCTGGGCGAAGCGCGAGAGGTTGGCCACCACCAGGATGCGCTCGTCGCCGAGGGTTCGCATGTAGGCGAGGATGCGGCGGTTGTCCGGGTGGAGGATCTCGAAGCTGCCGCGCCCGAAGGCGCGGTAGCGCTTGCGCACCGCGATCAGGCGCCTGAGCCAGCCCAAAAGGGAGTGCGGGTTCGACTCCTGGGTGGCGACGTTCACCGCCTGGTAGTGGTACTCGGGATCCTCGACCACGGGCAGGTAGAGGCGCTGGCGGTTGGCGGTCGAGAAGCCGGCGTTCACGTCGGCCGTCCACTGCATCGGCGTGCGCACGGAGTTGCGGTCGCCGAGGTAGATGTTGTCGCCCATGCCGATCTCGTCGCCGTAGTACAGCGCAGGCGTGCCCGGTAGGGAGAGGAGGAGGCCGTACAGGAGCTCGATGCGGCGCCGGTGGTTGCCGAGAAGCGGCGCAAGGCGGCGGCGGATGCCAAGGTTGACGCGGGCCTGAGGATCCTTGGCGTAGGCGCGGTACATGTAGTCCCGCTCCTCGTCCGTCACCATCTCGAGCGTCAGCTCGTCGTGGTTTCGGAGAAAGAGCGTCCACTGGCATGGGCTCGGGATGGCGGGGGTCTGGGCGAGAATGTCGACAATCGGGAAGCGGTACTCCATGAGTACGGCCATGAACATGCTCGGCATGAGGGGAAAGTGGAAGGCGAGGTGGCACTCGTCGCCGTCGCCGAAGTAGGCGGCGGCGGTCTCCGGCCACTGGTTGGCCTCCGCCAGCAGCATGCGGTTTCGAAAGCGTGCGTCGACATGGGCGCGCAGGTCCTTGAGAAAGGCGTGGGTCTCCGGCAGGTTCTCGCAGTTCGTGCCCTCGCGCTCGTAGAGGTAGGGGACGGCGTCGAGGCGCAGGCCGTCGACGCCG
>JAKASY010000235.1 GCA_021817625.1 Bacillota bacterium
CGATCTGCGCTCGCCCAGGCCGGCATGCCCAGCCTCACGACGGCCAACGCGCTCCAGTACGTGCCGGTGACGATCCAGTTCCGCAAGGGAGGTCTGCGCGTCGTGGACGGCATGAGCGCCCAGGTGCGCATCCACGTCGGATGAGCGTCGCGAGCGAGCCGGAGGCGGGTCGGGACAGCGCGGGCCCTGAGGCGGTCGAGGCACCCAGGCGTCGCGGCCAGGGATCGCTCGGCCGGTGGCTCCTCATCGACCTCATCCTCCTCCTGGTGCTGGGCGGGGCCGGCGCCTCGGTGGTCGCCGTGGCCAACGCGAGCGCCACCCAGGTGACCAGCCAGAGCGCCGTGGTGGCCATGGCCAGCCTGCCGGTGGCCGCGCCGGTCGCGGGCACGGTCGCCGGGGCACCGGTGCGCGCCGGCGGCCGCGTCGCGCGCGGCGCCTCCCTATTCACCATCCGGACGGCCGGCTCGACCGGCTCTTCGCACGTCGTGCGCGCCGCCGCGGCCGGGACCCTCTCCTCGATCCTCGTCCCGGTCGGCAGCACCGTGTCGGCGGGCGAGGCACTGGGCGTCGTCCTGCCCACGGGCGCGATGGAGGTGGTGGCGATGGTGAGCGAGTCGAGCATCCGCCACGTCCATCCGGGCCAGCTGGCGCACACCCGCCTCGCCGCAGACCCCGGGATCCTCGTGCGCGGCCGGGTCCTGGCCATCTGGCCGCTCAGCGCCCAGACCTACATCGGCCGCTCGGGCATGCCGGCGCCGCCGGCGCAGGAGTTTTTGCGCCAGACCGCCCTCGTGCCGGTGGCGATCTCTCTCGACCGCCAGCCCAGGGGCCTCGCCAGCGGGGAAAGCGCGGAGGTGACGATCGATGTCTCCGGCGGATAGCCCCGACACCCCCACCGTGCGCGAGCCCCTGGCGCCCGCTGCCCAGGCTGGGCCGTCGGGCCTGGGCGGCCCTGGCGGCGTCGCCACGACCGGCGGCGTCCCACCCGTCATCGCCGGCACCTGGGGCATCGCCCTTCTCACGCTCATCGTCGGCGCGTTCATGTCGCTGCTCGACTCGAGCATCGTCAACGTCGCGATCCCCACGCTCGAGTCCGCGTTCTCCGCCACCACGAGCCAGATCCAGTGGGTGATCACGATCTACCTCCTGGTGCTCGGCGTGGTCGTGCCGTCCACAGGCTGGCTGAGCGACCGCATCGGCACCAAGCGCCTCTACCTCATCTCCCTCGCCGTGTTCACGATCGGCTCGTTCTTCTCGGGCCTTGCCTGGTCGCTGCCCGCCCTCATCGCCTTCCGCGCCTTCCAGGCCATCGGCGGCGGCGTGATCATGCCCATCACGATGAGCATGCTCTACCAGCTCGTGCCGCGCTCGCGCATCGGCAGCGCGATGGGCTTCTTCGGCCTCGCCCTGATCCTCGCGCCGGCCATCGGCCCGACCCTTGGCGGCTACCTCGTGGAGTACGTCGACTGGCGGTTCATCTTCTACGTGAACGTTCCGATCGGCGTCCTCGGCATCCTGGCGGGCGCCGCCTACATCCCGGAGTTCGCCCGCCGCGCTGCCGGCGCGTTCGACCTCGCGGGCGCCCTGACCTCGGCCATCGGCCTGTTCGCGCTCCTCTTCGCCCTGTCCGAGGGGGCCGACTGGGGCTGGGGCTCGGAGGCCATCATCCTCCTCTTCTACGTCGCCTTTGCCGCGCTCGCGCTGTTCGTCTACATCGAGCTCCACACGGAGAGGCCCCTTCTCGACATGCACGCCTTTCGCTACGGCCAGTTCACGCTCAGCCTGGTGATCACGGCCCTCACGAGCGTCGCCCTGTACACCGGCGTGTTCTACGTGCCCCTCTTCCTCCAGGAGGCAGTCGGTCTCGGCGCCTTTCACACCGGCCTCGTCCTCCTGCCCGCGAGCCTCGTCACGGCGGTGCTCATGCCGGTGAGCGGTCGCCTCTTCGACCGCCTCGGGCCGGCGCCCCTGGCGGTCGTCGGCATGGCGGTCCTGACCATCACGACGTACATCTTCCACAACCTCTCGGTCGATACGCCGGCGAGCACCGTCGTGTGGTGGATGGCCCTCAGGGGCATCGGCATGGGCCTGGGCATGACGACCGTGATGACCTCGGGCCTGACCTGGATCCCCACCGACGAGGTGACCCGCGCGAGCGCCATCTCCAACATCGTGCAGCGCGTGAGCGCCTCGTTCGGCCTGGCCGCGCTGACGTCGGCCGTGACCGACTGGCAGGCGGCCTTCAGCTCCGTGTACGCGGCCGGGATGAACGCCTCCAACGCCGTCGCCGTGCATCTCTACCAGGGCGCGACGGCGCTCCTCGGCAGCGCCGGCCAGGCGGCCGCGCTCCTCACCGGCCTGGCCGAGCGCCAGGCGTTCGTGACCGCGATCGACCGCCTGTTCGTGATCGGCGCGGCGATCGTCGTGGTCGGCATCGTTCCGAGCTTCTTCCTGCGCACCAACCGCAGCGGCGGTCCCGGCATGGGACGCGGCGGCATGCTCGGCGGCCCCGAATAGGTAGGGAGGGTCATCATGAACGCGCGTCAGCTGCTCCTCAACCTGGTGATCATCATCGTCGTCCTGGCGATCGGCGGCGCTGTCGCCTACGAGAGCTACGAGGCGCACAACTACGTCTCGACGGACAACGCCCAGGTGAGCATGCCGGTGGTCGAGGTGGCCGCGCCGGCGGCCGGAACCGTCGGCACGGTCTCCGCCAGCGTGGGCGAGACGGTGCGTGCGGGCCAGCCGCTCTTCACGCTCGTGCCCGCCGCCTCCGCCGCCCAGGGCGCCTCGGCCGCCGCGCCGGCCGGCAAGAAGGGCGCCGCTGCCAAGGCGCCGTCCACCGCGACGGCGGCACCCCAGGCGGTCACCGTGTCCTCGCCTGTCGCCGGCATCGTGAGCGCCGTGAGCGCGGCGGCCGGTGCCACGGCCTTGCCGGGGCAGAGCATGGTCGAGGTGAGCGAGCCCGCCGACGCGGTGGTGGTCGCCAACGTGCCGGAGACCGCGATCCGCAACGTCGCAGACGGCCAGAAGGTCGACGTCACCCTGGACGCCTACCCGGGCACCACCTTCAGCGGTCACGTCCAGGCCGTGCAGCCGGCCACCCAGGCCAGCCTCTCGCTCTTCCCGACCAGCGCGCTTTCGGGGAGCTTCACCAAGGTCACGCAGCTCGTGCCGGTGTGGATCGCCTTCAACCCGGAGGGCGACGCGATGTACAACGGCCTGAGCGCCGAGGTGAGCATCCACATCGGCAGCGGCGGCCTCTAGTGCGCAGGCATGAGCGCGCGCCCGGCGCGGCTGGACCGTCCGCTGCCAGGTTTCGCGCCGGCCCAGGGAGGCGGCGCCCGCCAGCGCGCCTGCACCGGCGGCCCCCCGTGATCGCGAGCGTGCCTGCGCCCCTGGGCGCCCCGTGGGCGGCGGTGCGCCCGAGCGCCTGGGCCGTGCCGGATCCCCCCATCCGGCACCGCGCCCGCGCGCCACGCGCACCGAGCTCGGCGCCTGGGTGCTCGCCGCGGTGGCCGCCGCGCCTCGCTAGAGGCCGCGCCCGCGACCTGGGCGGGGCCGTCGCGGGCGGCCCCGCCCGTTCGCTCGTTCGTGCCAGGGTGGCGCAAGCACAGCGTCGAAATGCAGGTAAGACGCGCATTCGCCGCGGCCACTAGGAACCGCCAGGAGGACACATGTCAAGAGACCTCGTGCTCACGAATCTCACCGTGATCGACGGCGAGAGCGACACGCCGCGTCCCGGCCAGCAGATCCGGATCCGCGACGGCCGGTTCGCGGCCGTCGAGCGCGCCGGCACGCGCACCGGCCCGTCCGATCGCGTCCTCGACCTCGCCGGCGCCTACGCCCTGCCCGGCCTCATCGACTGCCACGTCCACCTGAGCATGGACGGCGTCTCCGACCTCTCCGCGCAGCTCCGCCACGGCACGGCGCCGCTCTCCACCCTCGTCGCCCTGGGACACGCCCAGCGCACCCTCATGGCCGGCTTCACCACGGTGCGCGACGCCGGGAACTTCTTCGGCGTCTCCATCGACCTCGGCCGGGCGGTCGACGAGGGCCTGGTCGTGGGCCCGTCCGTGTACGCCGCCGGCCACGCCATGAGCATCACCGGCGGCCACGGCGACCGCCAGACGCGCTTCCCCGAGGAGGTCTACACGCTTGACCTGCCGGGCGTCGTGGACGGCCCCGACGAGATGCGCAAGGCGGTGCGGCGGGAGCTCCGCCGCGGCGCGAAGGCGATCAAGCTCATGGCAACGGGTGGCGTCATGTCCCTCGGCGACTCCCCCAAGGCGCGCGGCCTCACCGAGGAGGAGATGCGCGTGGCCTGCGAGGAGGCACACAACGTCGACGTGCCCGTGCTCTGCCACGCCCAGGGCACCGAGGGGATCAAGAACGCGATCCGGGCCGGCGTGGACTCGATCGACCACGGCATCTACCTCGACGACGAGGCGATCGACATGATGCTCGAGCGCGGCGTCGCCCTCGTGGCCACGCTCTCGGCGCCGCGCAACATCAACGCCAACGCCGGCGCGCCGTCGATCCCGCCCTGGGCGGCCAGGAAGTCGCTCGAGGTGGCCGAGACCCACGTGGCGTCGGTGCGCAAGGCGATCGCCCGCGGCGTCACCCTGGCCATGGGCACCGACGCCGGCACGCCGTTCAACCTCCACGGCCAGAACGCCCAGGAGCTTGTCTACCTGGTCGGGGCCGGCCTCACGCCGCTTGGTGCCATCCGGGCGGCGACGGCGAACGCGGCCCGCCTGGTCGGCAGCCCGGCCGGACGGATCGAGGCCGGCCGCCCCGCCGATCTCCTGGTCGTGGACCGAAACCCCGCGG
>JAKASY010000236.1 GCA_021817625.1 Bacillota bacterium
GTATGCTTGTTCGTTCCGACACGGATTCCGCGCAAGGATCGTCAGGCTGTGCTCAGGCACGGCGAGGGGGGATGGCCACGCGCCTGGGCGGTACGGGGCCGGCAGCCTGGCCGGTGCGAAAGGTGTATGCGCCGCCGCCGGCCCGCACCCTCGCAGGCGGCAGGGGCCTCAGGCGCGCCTTCGCCGCGCTGATCGGCCTCATCGCGGCTCTCGCCCTCGCACAGGGCCTGGCGGCTACCGCGGCCGCGCGCATCGTCTCGAGCGCGGTCCAGGGCCGCCTTGGCGGCAGCGTTCACGCCCAGGTCAGCGCCTGGCCGTTCTGGCGGCTCTGGTCCGGCCGCTTTCAACATCTTACCGTGGTCGGCCGAAACCTTCGAAGCGGGAGCCTCGCCATTGGCCGCATGCGCGCCGTCTGGAGCGATGGCCGCGTCGACATGCGGGCGCTCGAGGCCGGGCGGCCGCTCGGGACGTGGATTCGGGGCGGCGAGCTGCGCGTGCGCATCTGGCTCGGTGCCGCGAGCCTGCTCGCCGTCGCGCCGCACGGCGGGGCGCTCGAGGTGACGAGCCTGCGCCTTCGTCCCCCGGATGTGCTCGTGCGCGGCCACCTGCGCTTCGACGGCCTCGACCTGCCGTTTCGCGCGAGCGGAAGACCACGCGTCGTCGACGGGGGTGACGTTCTCGTGTTTCTTGTCACGCTCGTGAACGCCGGACCGATCGTGCTGCGCTACGCCCTCGGTCTGCCGGTGTTTGATCTACGGCGCACGGCGCTCAGCCACGTGCTTTGGATCAGCGACGCGCACGTGACGGCGGATGGCGTCGTCGTCGACCTGGCAAACCGGCCGGCAAGCGCCAGAGGTGGACGCGCGCGCCTGTCCTAGCGCGCATTGGCAAGGAGCGCGGCGGTTCACCGCCTTCCGACCCTGTGCTACAATTTTGGCCGTCAGACGCCGGAGGGGGTGCGCCGGTGCCAGAATGGGTACCGCTCTTCATTCAGTTTGTGATTGTGCTTGTGATCACAGCTTCCATCCTCGGCATATCCCATGTCGTGGGACGGGCGCGCAACAGCGGCGGAGCGGCGAAGGAGGCCCCCTACGAGTCCGGCATCGTCCCGGACACCTTTGTCGGCCCGCGGCTGTCGGTCAAGTTCTACCTGATCGCCATGCTGTTCATGATCTTCGACGTCGAGGCCGCGTCGTTCTACCCGTGGGCCGTCCTGCTGCACGCACTGAAGAGCTTCGGCTTCATCGAGATGGTGACGTTCGTCGTCGTCCTCGGCATCGGCTATGCCTTCGTGTGGAAGCGAGGTGGTTTCGAGTGGCAGCGCGACTAGAGCCGGAAGGCGTGTCGACCGGGCTGGCCGGCGACCCCTTCTTCCTTACAACCCTTGCCACGATGGTGCGCTGGGCCGAGCGCAACTCGCTGTGGCCGGCGACCTTCGGCCTCGCCTGCTGCGCCATCGAGATGATGGCGACGGTGGGCACGCGCTTCGACCTCTCCCGCTTCGGCGCCGAGGTCTTTCGCTCCTCGCCGCGCCAGGCCGACCTGCTGATCGTGTCGGGTCGGGTCGCGCAGAAGATGGCGCCGGTGGTGCGCACGGTGTACGACCAGATGCCCGAGCCCAAGTGGGTCATCTCGATGGGCGCCTGCGCGAGCTGCGGCGGGATGTTTGACAACTACGCGATCGTTCAGGGCGTCGACCGCATCGTGCCGGTCGACGTCTACGTTGCCGGCTGCCCGCCCACGCCGGACGGCCTGATCTACGGCATCATGAAGCTGCAGGAGAAGATCCGGGCGGGCGACGACCACGTGTTTGGAGCGCGGGTAGGATGAGCGCACGGACCGTCGTGGAGCGGCTGAGGGAAAATGTCGGCGAGGACGTCCAGCTTGTGTCGGAGCAGGGAGCGGAGAGCCGTCTCCGCTCCTCGCGCGAGTGCATCCGGGCGGTGGTCGAGGCGCTCGTCGCGGGCGGCTACGACCTGTTCGTCGACCTGTTCGCGGTTGACTACCCGTCCCGCACCGAGCGCTTCGAGGTCGTCTACCACCTCGCCAGCCTGACCGGCCCAGAGCGGGTGTTCGTCCACGTGTCCGTGCCCGAGGAGCCGCCGGTCGTGCCGAGCGTGGCCGACATCCTGCCCGGCGCGGACTGGCCCGAGCGTGAGGCGTACGACCTATTCGGTGTGCGCTTCGAAGGCCACCCGGACCTGCGCCGCCTGCTCATGCCCGACGACTGGCAGGGACATCCGCTCCGCAAGGACTACCCGACGCGCGGCACGGTGCCGCTGGCACCGATCGTTTCGGAATAGGAGGGATCGGCGTGGCCGTGGAGACCCGGCCCATGGTCATCAACATGGGGCCGCAGCACCCGGCGACGCACGGCGTGCTGCGTCTCGTGCTCGAGCTCGACGGCGAGGTCGTGCGCTCGATGCAGCCGGACATCGGCTACCTGCACACGGGCTTCGAGAAGTCGGGCGAGAACCTGCGCTTCCAGCAGGCGTGCACGCTCACCGACCGCATGGACTACCTCTCGCCGCACGCCAACAACCTTGCCTACGTGCTGGCCGTGGAGAAGCTCCTGGGCATCGAGGTGCCTCCCCGGGCGCGCGTTCTGCGCGTGCTGTTCGCCGAGCTCGGGCGGATATCGAGCCACCTCGTCTGGCTCGGCACGCACGCCATGGACATCGGCGCCATGGGTCTCTTCTTCTATTGCTTTCGCGAGCGCGAGAAGATCCTCGACATGGTCGAGAGCTCGGCCGGCGTGCGCCTGAACCCAAGCTACTTCCGCATCGGCGGCGTGATGCGCGACATCCCCGAGCAGCTCCCGGCGATGGCGCGCGAGTTCGCAGACGAGCTTCCCGCCTGGATCGCGAGCTACCGCGCGCTTCTCGACCGCAACCCGATCTGGCGCGAGCGTCTCATCGGCATCGCGCGCATCGACGCCGCCACGTGCGCGCGCTACGGCGTGACCGGGCCGATCCTGCGCGCCGCCGGCGTGGCCCGCGACCTGCGCAAGGTGAGCCCGTACCTCGACTACGAGACGTACGAGTTCGACGTGCCGGTGTTCGAGGGCGGCGACAGCTACGACCGCTACCGGGTGCGCATTGCCGAGATGGAGCAGAGCCGGCGCATCGTCTACCAGGCCCTCGACCGCCTGGAGCCCGGGCCCGTGAACGTCGACGACTGGAAGGTGGCGCCGCCGCCCAAGGATCACCTGGCGCACGACATGGAGGCCCTGATCCACCACTTCAAGCTCTACACCCAGGGCTTCAACGTGCCGCCGGGGGAGGCGTACGCCGGCGTCGAGGGGCCGCGTGGCGAGATCGGCTTCTACGTCGTCTCCGACGGCGGGCCCAAGCCGTATCGCTTCCGGCCGCGCACGCCGTCGTTCTTCAACCTGCAGGCGCTGCCGGAGATGACCCGGGGCTCGCTCGTGGCGGACGTCATCACGGCGATCGGCTCGATCGACATCGTGCTGGGGGATGTGGACCGATGACGCCAGAGGCACGGCGCGAGAAGGCGCTCGAGATCATCGCCAGCTTTCCGCAGAAGTCGTCGGCCGTGATCCCGCTCCTGCACCTGTGGCAGAACGACGAGGGCTACCTGAGCGACCGCTCGGTCGCCGAGGTGGCCGACCTCATGGGCATGCCGCCGGCGGAGGTGCAGGAGGTCGTCTCGTTCTACTCCATGTTCCGGCGCAGGCCCGCGGGCCGCTACCGCATCGAGGTGTGCAAGAGCCTGAGCTGCGCGCTCTGCGGCGCCGAGGAGATCGTCGAGCACCTGAAGGAGCGCCTCGGGATCGACGTGGGCGAGACGACGCCCGACGGCCTGTTCAGCCTGGGCACCGTGGAGTGCCTGGCGCGCTGCGACCTCGCGCCGGTCGGCCAGGTGAACCTCCACTACACGGAGCGGCTGACGCCCGAGGGGGTCGACGCCATGATCGAGACGCTTCGGCAGAAGGCCACGGCACCGGCGGCCGGAGGCGCGAGCGCGGGAGGTGAGCACGGTGCCTGAGGGCACGGCGGCGACCGACTTCGAGCCCGTCCTGTTCAAGGACATCGACACGCCCGGCCTCGCGCGGCGCGAGGTGTACGAGGAGCATGAGGGCTACAGCGCGCTTCTGCGGGCCCTGGGCGGGCGGGGCGGCGAGCGCATGACGCGGGACGCGGTGCTCGCGGAGGTGCAGGCGTCGAACCTGCGCGGCCGCGGCGGCGCGGGCTTTCCCACCGCGCGCAAGTGGCAGTTCATGCCGAGGCCCGACGGCGGGCCCCGCTACCTGGTGTGCAACGCCGACGAGAGCGAGCCGGGCACGTTCAAGGACCACGAGATCATGCGCAAGAGCCCGCACATGCTCGTCGAGGGCATGATCCTCGCGTCCTACGCGATGAGCGCGACGCGCGGCTTCATCTATCTGCGCGGCGAGTTCGCCGAGGTCCAGGCCATCGTGGACCAGGCGATCGAGGAAGCCTACGCCGCGGGTTACCTGGGTCGCGACATCCTCGGCAGCGGCTTCGACTTCGACCTCTCCACCTACCTGGGCGCCGGCGCCTACATCTGCGGCGAGGAGAGCGCGCTGCTCGACTCGCTCGAGGGCAAGCGCGGCTTCCCGCGCCTGCGCCCGCCCTTCCCGGCGGTCGCCGGCCTGTACGCCCGGCCCACGACCGTGAACAACGTGGAGACCCTGGCCAACGTGCCGGTCATCGTGCGCCGCGGCGGCGCCTGGTTCGCCTCCCTGGGCACGGAGAAGAGCGGCGGCATGAAGATCTACTGCGTCTCCGGCCACGTGCGCCGGCCGGGCAACTACGAATACCCGATGGGCACGCCGCTGCGCACGCTC
>JAKASY010000237.1 GCA_021817625.1 Bacillota bacterium
CGATCTCGGCGCTGTCGTCGCCGAGCGCGGCCTCCACGGTCGCGAGGCTGGCCCGCCCGTCATCCCCCTCCACCACGGTGGCCACCTCGAGGCCGCGGCCGCGGCCATACGTGGCGAGGACTGCGCGGCTCTGCGGGTCGACGCTGCGCAGCACGACCACGCGTCGGCGCCCGGTCGCCGACGCGGCCAACAGCGCCGCCTCCGCCACCGCGCTCGCGCCGTCATACATCGAGGCCTGCGCGAGGTCCATGCCCGTCAGTTCGGCCATCATCGTCTGGAACTCCCAGATTGCCTGCAGCGTGCCCTGGCTGATCTCCGCCTGGTAGGGCGTGTAGGCCGTGAGGAACTCCGCGCGGCCCGTCACCTGGCCGACCATGCTCGGGATGAAGCGGTCGGTGGCGCCGCCGCCGAGAAAGGAGACGAGCTGATCGGTGCCCCGGCACTCGCCGGCGAGCGCCGTCATGCGCGCCACGAGCGCCGCCTCGGAGACGCCCCGCGGCAGGTCGAGCGGTCGGCCGAGGCGCACGCCCGAGGGCACGTCCGCGAACAGCGCCCCAACGTCGCTCAGGCCGAGGGTCCCGAGCATCTCCCGCCGATCCTCCCGCGTGTGCGGCAGGTAGCTCATGCTCCCCCCTCCGCGGCCACATGCGCGTCATAGGCCGCACCGTCCATGAGGGCCTCGATCTGCGCCGCGTCCTCGGGACGCAGGCGGATCATCCATCCCTCGTCGTAGGGGCTGTGGTTGACCTCCTCCGGCGCGGCCGCGAGCGCCTCGTTCACGGCGACGACCGTGCCGGCCACGGGCGCGTACAGGTCGGCGACCGACTTGACGGACTCCACGACGCCGAACGCCTCGCCCTTGGCCAGCCTCCTCCCGACCGCCGGAAGCTCGACGAACACCACGTCGCCAAGCTGGTTCTGGGCGTAGTCCGTGATGCCCACGACGGCCTCCTCACCGTCGGGGCGGATCCACTCGTGCTCGCGCGTGTAGCGCCGATCAGTGGGCTCCATCGCTCTCCCCTACCTCCCGAACGTAAAACGGAGTGGGAACCACCTCGGCCGCGAGCGCGCGGCCCCGGATCTCGACCGCCACCTCTGAGCCCGGCTCGGCCAGGGCGGCCGGCACGAGGGCCAGCGCCACGGGCTCGCCCAGGGTGGGCGAGAGCACCCCCGACGTCACCTCGCCCACGCGTCGGCCCTCGCGGTCGAGCACCGCGTAGCCCGTGCGGGGCACGCCACGCTCCTTGAGGCGCAGGCCGACAACGCGGCGCGGCACGCCGGCATCCTGCTCGCGTCTCAGGGCGTCGCGACCGACGAACGGCCTCTCGAGGCGCACGAACCGGCCCAGACCGGCCGCCAGCGGGCTGATCTTGCGCGACAGCTCCTGGCCGTAAAGCGGCAGCGCCGCCTCCAGGCGCAAGGTGTCGCGCGATCCCAGGCCGGCGGCGATCACGCCGTCCTCCCGTCCCGCCTCGAGGATCGCGCGCCACACCTGCACCGCATCGCCCGCCCGGACGTACACCTCGAAGCCGTCCTCGCCCGTATAGCCCGTGCGGGCCAAGAGCGCCTCGAGGCCGGCCACGCGCGCCCGCTGGCAGCGGAACCGGCCGAGACCGGCGGCGGCCCCGGCCGGCTCCACGAGGCGCTCGAGCACGCGCGCCGCCGCGGGCCCCTGCAGGGCCACCTCCGCCACCTCATCGGACTGGTCGCGCACGCGCACGCCGTCTCTGCCGGCCGCCTGCCTCGCGATCCAGGCGTAGTCCTCGGCCGCGTTCGCGGCGTTCACGACCACGAGGTAGTCCTCGTCGGCAAGGCGGTAGACCATGAGATCGTCGATCGTGCCGCCGGCCTCGTCGGTCATCGGGCTGTAGCGCGCGCGCCCGACGCCCAGGTTGTCCATGCGATTGGTCAGGAGGCCGTCGAGGAACGCGGCCGCGCCAGGTCCCTCGACCCGCACCTCGCCCATGTGAGAGACGTCGAACAGGCCGGCGCGCGTGCGCACCGCCTTGTGCTCGTCCACGATGGAACCGTAGTCGATCGGCATCCACCAGCCGTGGAAGTCTGTCATGCGACCGCCCAGCCGCTCATGCTCCGCGGCGAGCGGCGTGCGGCGCATGCCGCCCAAGTCGCTCATCGGCGCCTCCTTTTGGCCGTCGCGCCCCGCCATTCCAGCAAAGTTCAACACCGGCCCCAGCGGGTGTCAAGGACGCCCGCCACCGGCCCCCGCGGCCGGTGCGTCCGCTTCCCTGCCGCTGCCGAGGCCCGCGAGCGCGGCGAGGCGCAAGAGCATGGCCTCGTCCGCCTCGATCGTCTCGACGCGCTCGACGGCCCGGGGCACGACCAGGCGGACGCGCCCGCCGCGCGCCTTCTTGTCCCGGCGCATCGCCGCTGCGGCATCCGCCGGGCCTGCCTCGAGCCACGCCGGCACGTGCTCCGGCAGGCCCTGCGCCCGCAGCGCACGCCACATCGGAGCCGCCTCCGCCTTGGGCAGGAGCCTCTCCTCCTCGCACAGGCGCAGGATAGCCGCCATGCCGATGGCAACGGCGTCGCCGTGCGAGAGCCTGTGGCGGCTCAGGCTCTCGAGCGCGTGGCCGAGCGTGTGCCCCAGGTTGAGGTGCTCGCGCACGCCGCCGCGCGCCTCCCGCGGGTCGGCCTCGACGCGCAGGCGCTTGATCGCGCGCGCCCGCCGCACAACGTCGTCGAGCTCGGGCCCGCCGCGCGGCGCGGGCTCCGCGAGGCACTCGAGGAGAGCGCCGTCGCCGATGATCGCGCCCTTCACGCTCTCGGCCAGGCCCTCCCGCCAGCCGTCCTCCGGCAGGGTGTCCAAGAACGCCGTGTCGACCACGCTCGCCACCGGCGGGTGGAAGGCGCCGAGAAGGTTCTTTCCCTCGGGCAGGTCCACCGCCACCTTGCCGCCCAGGCTCGCGTCCACCATGGCGAGGAAGGTGGTGGGCACCACCACCCACCGGATGCCGCGCATGTACACCGCGGCCAGCGTACCTGCGGTATCGCTGAGCGCGCCTCCTCCGGCCGCGACGAGCACGCTCTCGCGGTCGACGCCCCGAGCGATCGCCCAGCGCGCCGCGCGCACCACGACCTCCATGCGCTTGGCGCGCTCACCGCGCGGCAGGCGCAGGGGAGCGCGCCGACTGCCGAGCGCGCCGCGCAGGCGGGCGCCGTGCAGGCGGTCGACCTCGCTGTCGGTGACGAGCACCGCCTGACCCGGCAGCATGCCGGAGAGGAAGGCCAGGGCGTCGCGCCCCACGACCTCGCCGCGGGCCGGGCTCATCGCCAGGTAGCGCGCCAGCTCCGCGGCCGTGCGCTGCGGCCGGCGCAGCGCCCGCAGGCGCAGCTCGGCCCGGCCATACAGCGGCCTTCGGCGCTCGACGAGCTCGCGCAGAGCGCGCTCGGGGCTGTGCGCGAGAAGCGGCCGGTCGCCGGCGCGGCGGCCGACGCGCTCGACGAGAAGGCGAAGCGGCGCGTCGAGGAAGATCACCCGGCTAGCGCCGCCCATGAGGAGCTCCGCCGCGCCCGCCGCCTCCAGGGTGCCGCCGCCCGTGGCGATCACGCCCTCCGCGCCCAGGCTCGCCACCAGACGGGCCTCGCGTGCCCGAAAGCCGCCTTCCCCCTCCCGCCGCCACAGCTCCGGCACGCTCATACCAGCGTCGGCGGAGATGGCTCCGTCCGTGTCGACGAACGGCAGGCCCAGACGCTTGGCCAGAGCACGGCCGACCGCGCTCTTGCCCACGCCCGGGGGGCCCACGAGCACCACCCGCACCGCATCGCCTCCCTTGGCTGCGCCCGGCTGCTCCTAGCGGTACAGGCTCGCGCGGTAGCTCGCGAGGTTGCGCTCCACCTCGGCCATCGAGTCGCCGCCGAACTTCTCCATGTAGGCGTCGGCCAGCACGAGCGCCACCATCGCCTCGGCCACGACCGCCGCGGCCGGCACCGCGGTGACGTCCGAGCGCTCCACCGCCGCCTTGATCGGCTCGCCCGTCGCGAGGTCGATCGACCGGAGCGGCCGGATCAGCGTGGACAGCGGCTTCATCGCCGCGCGCACGACGATCGGCTGTCCGTTCGAGATCCCGCCCTCGGTGCCGCCGGCCCGATTGGTGCGCCGGCCGAGTCCGTCCTGCGCGCGCTCGATCTCGTCGTGGGCGGCGGACCCCGGGCCGGCCGCGACGCGGAAGGCGTCTCCCACCTCCGCGCCCTTGATCGCCTGGATGCTCACGAGCGCCGCCGCGAGCCGGGCGTCGAGGCGGCGCGCCATCGTGACGTGCGAGCCGATGCCGGGGACGACGCCCCGCGCCCGCACCTCGACCACGCCGCCGAGCGTGTCGCCCGCCGCCTTGGCGGCGTCGACCGCGGCGATCATCGTGGCCTCCGCCTCGTCGTCGGCGACCCGCAGGGGCGACTGCTCGAGGCGCTCCGCCATGCCGGGTGCGAACGGGTCCACGGTGCGGGGCTCGATGCCGCCGAGCGACACCACCTGCGACGCCACGCCCACGTCGAGCGCCGCGAGAAAGGCGCGCGCGAAGGCTCCAAGGGCGACGCGCGCAGCGGTCTCTCGCGCGCTTGCCCGCTCGAGCACGTTGCGCATGTCCTCGTAGTGGCCGTACTTCATCGCCCCGGCCAGGTCGGCATGGCCCGGCCTGGGGCGCGTCACGGGCTTGGCGCGCGCCTCCCCGAACACCGCCATGCGCTCGTGCCAGGCCTCGAAGTCGCGGTTGCGCACGAGGATCGCGATCGGGCTGCCGAGCGTCTGGCCAAAGCGCACGCCGGCGACGATCTCCATGCGGTCCTGCTCGAT
>JAKASY010000238.1 GCA_021817625.1 Bacillota bacterium
CGGCCGCCGCCCTTGGCGAGGGGGCGGCGATCCGCCGCGAGCGCGTCCCGCACGGCGGCGAGCACGCGCTCCTCGTCGGGTCCGGGCGGCTCGGGCGCCCTAGGCGTGCGCCCGGCGGCGCGCGCCTGCGCGGGCGAGATGACGGCCTTGAGCGGATTGAGCACGCCCTCGGGGTCGAGCGCGCGCCGCACGGCCCACATCGCGCCGAGCTCGGCCTCCGTGTACATGAGCGGCAGGGCCTCAAGCTTGTCGATGCCCACGCCGTGCTCGCCCGTGATCGAGCCGCCGCGCGCCACGCAGGCCTCCAGGATCTCGTGGTCGGCGGCCTTCATGCGCGCGTATTCGTCGGCGTCCTCCGGGTGGTAGGGAATGCTCGGGTGGAGGTTGCCGTCGCCCGCGTGCGCCACCGTGGCGATGGGCAGGCGGTAGCGGCGGGCGATCTCCTCGACCTCGCGGATCATGGGCGCGAGGAGCGGCCGCGGCACGGTGACGTCCTGCACCCAGAGGTGGCTGGCCAGGCGCGCCATCGCGCCGTAGCTGGCGCGGCGCCCGCGCCAGAGGGCGTCGCGCTCCGCCTGATCACGGGCGAGGCGAACCTCGAGCGCGCCCGCGGCCTGCAGGATCTCGGCCGCCGTGGCCGCCGCCGCGCCGCGCGCGTCCTCCTCGCCCTCGACCTCGAGCAGGAGCACTGCGCCGGCCGCCGCCGGGTAGCCGGCGGGCGTGAAGCGCTCCACCACCTCGATCGTGGCGCGGTCGATGACCTCGAGCGTGGCCGGCACCAGCCCGGAGGCGACGATCGCGGACACGGCGCGGCAGGCTGTCTCCATGTCGGCGAACGCGCCGAGCAGGGTGTCCTGGCCGGCGGCCTGGGGCACCAGGCGCGCCTCGATGCGCGTGACCACCGCGAGCGTGCCTTCCGAGCCGACCACCAGACCGGAGAGGTCGAGCATGCCGTCCGCGCGGTCGCGCGTCCACGGCAGCCAGGCGAGGCGACCGTCCGCCGTGACGACGCGCAGACGCTCGATGTGCTGGGTAGTGACACCCTGGCTCGCGCAGTGCGGCCCGCCGCTGTTCTCGGCGACGTTGCCGCCCAGCGTGCTCACCCGGTAGCTCGCCGGATCGGGTGCGTACGTGAGGCCAAGGGCTGAGGCGGCCGTGGCGAGGTCGAGCGTGACGAGGCCCGGCTGGCAGAGGGCGCGCCGACGCTCGCGGTCCAGGCGCAGGAGCGACGCCATGCGCTGGAAGGCGATGACGATGCCACCCGCAAGCGGCACGGCGCCGCCGGAGAGGCCGCTCGCGGCGCCGCGGGCGACGATGGGCAGACGGTGCCGGGCGGCGGTCTCGACGAGGGCACGGACCTCCTCGTCGGCGGCCGGCAGGGCGACGAAGTCGGGCAGCCAGCGCTCCGAGGTGGCGTCGTAGCCGTAGGCGAGGCGCTCACCGCCGCCTACGAGCAAACGGTCCCTGGGCAGGATCGCCGAGAGCTCGGAGGCGACGGCCCGGCGCGCGCCCGCGTCCAAGGCCGGGAGGCCAAGTGTGGCCAGGAGCGCCGACCGGTCCGGCGTGCCGTGCAGAGGGGTCCGCGGCAAAGCCTGTGCGCTCGTCGCTGCCACCGCCTTTTCGCGCTGCGTGGAGTGGAGGGTCGAGGCCGCGAGGCACTGTCGAAGCGGTTCGCCCGTCGACGCGCGCGGTCCTCCGTTGTGTCCGTGTCAATCAGAGGTACCGCTGGCATCGCGCAGAACCACGCAGAGAGCGGATGATCGAGCGCGCGCTGCGGGCGCGGCACCGCAGGGCACGGGAGGTGGGCGCATGGCGGCCATTGCGCAGGTGGCCGAGGCGAGCGACATCGGACTTGACGCAGGGCGCCTATGGCGCCTCGAGGAGCGTCTCAAGGGCTACGCCGACGACGGCGCGTGGCCCGGCAGCCTGATCGTGATCGCGCGCGGCGGCCGCGTCGGCTACGTCCACGCCGCGGGCTGGCTCGACCTCTCGTCGCGCCGGCCCGTCCGCGCCGACGCGGTCTGGCGCATGTACTCGATGACCAAGCCCGTCACGTCGGTCGCGGCCCTCATGCTGTGCGAGGAGGGGCGGCTGCGGCTGACCGACCCCGTGGCCGACTACATTCCCGCATTCGCCGACGCCCGCGTCTACCAGTTCGGCCCGGCCAGCGCGCCCGTCACCGTGCCCGCGCGCGAGCCCGTGCGCGTCTGGCACCTCCTCACGCACACGTCGGGCCTCACCTACCCGCACTGGATGCGAGACGCGGTCGACGACGCCTACCGCCGCGATCTCGCGCGGCGCGGCGTGCCGGCCACCCTCGAGGCGCTGTGCGACCGGGTCGGCCGGCTGCCGCTCCTGTTCGAGCCCGGCACCGAGTGGAACTACTCGATGTCCACGGACGTGCTTGCCCGCGTCGTCGAGGTGGTGTCGGGGCACGGGCTCGACGCGTTCTTCGCGGAGCGCATCTTCCGCCCGCTCGGCATGAGCGACACCGGCTTCGCGCCCGTGGCCGACGAGGAGCGCCTGGCCACACTCTATGCCCACGACCCCGACGCGGGCGCCGTCCTCCCGGCGCCGCCGGAGCGCGCACTCGGTATGGCGTTCCCGACCGGCGGCACGGGCCTGTGGTCGACCGCCGCCGACTACCAGCACTTCGTGGACATGCTCCGAGGCGGCGGCGCGCTCGGAGGCGAGCGTCTCCTTTCGCCGGCCAGCGTGCACCTCATGCGTCAGAACCACCTGCCGGGGGGCCGCGACATCGCGACGGCCGCCCGCCCGGGCACGCTCGCGCGCGAGTTTCCCGGCCGGGGCTTCGGCCTGGGGTTCGCCGTGCTTACCGACCCCGTGGCGGCGCACACGATCGCGCCGGCCGGCGAGCACTCATGGGGCGGCGCGGCCGGCACCGAGTTCTGGATCGACCCGGTGCGCGACTTGACCGTCGTGTTCTTCACGCAGGTGCTCGGGGCGCCGCGAGAGCACGCCCTGCGGCGCGAGCTGCGCTGGCTCGTGTACCAGGCCGTGACCGACTAGCTAGGGGTCGCGGCGGTCGGTCAAGGGCGCGGCGTACATCGCCGGTCCCAGCCGCATGTGCCCGAGGCACGCGTTCCACGAGGGCACGAGCGCGAGCCGCAGGCGGTCGGCGCGCGGGTAGGTAAGGTAGACGCTCTCCCGCTCCGCCGCGCGCCCACGACGCGCTGCGAGCACGACGAGTCGGCTGGCGCCGTCGGCGCCGTGCGCGGCCGGCCCGGGCCGACGTCGACGCCAGCGGGCGAAGATTCCCGCGAAGGCCCCGTTCATGCCACCGTCTCCCTTCCGTGTCCGAGGGTCGCTGGCTGAGACGGCGGGCGGTGCGCCGTGAGGCGGGCCAGGCGGAGCTCTGCCCGAGCGATTCGCTCTGTGCCCGCCGCCGCCCTCTCCGCGAGCGCGCGCCGCGGTCGGCAGGGACGTGTGGATGCGGGCAGGCGACCGGCGACCCATGCCCGGGCAAGGCTCCAGACCATCTCGCATGTTCGGCCGCGCGCGCCCATACGGTGGTCAGGACCGAGGCCAAGGAGGCGGGGCATGCGGGAGGGCCGGACCGAGAGCAGAGGTGTCACGCTCGTCCTGGGCATCCTCGCCCTCGCCCTTACCATGGCCCTCATCGCCTTCTCCGAGGCGGGGTTCCACGCAGCTGTGGCCGGACTGCGCCTGTTCTTCGACGTCGTCCTGCCGTCGCTCTTGCCCTTCTTCATCCTGTCGGAGCTGCTCCTGGCCCTTGGCGTCGTGCACTTCCTGGGCGAGTGGCTCGAGCCCATCATGCGCCCCGTGTTCAACGTGCCCGGCGTGGGCTCGTTCGTGTTCTCCATGGGTCTCGCCGCGGGCTACCCGATGGACGCCGTCCTGACCGCCAAGTTCCGGCGTCAGAACCTCTGCACGCGCGCGGAGGGCGAGCGCCTGCTCGCGTTCACCAACTCGGCCGACCCTAAATTGGGTTTGTAAATGAGCTACAACGCCGCGCCGTTGCGCTCTTTGTAACAGCCCGAACGCTGTTGAGCATATACCCTGTGATGCCCATGGAGCGGCCTGGCTGAAGGCACACGATGTCGGCGACGCGGCGCGTGACGACATCGAAACTGGACACGCCGACCATCGGTAAGGCGTGGCCGCGCCACGGGAGACTGCGGTCGCTCGTGACGAACAGCTGCTCCGATGGACCTGCGGTGGAGCCGTGGACCACCCACGGGCGCGCGACCACGCTCGCACAGGCGGCGCGGGGCCGGGTGGAACAGCGGCTCGCCATCGCGGGCTGGCGCGCGGACGCCACGGTGCGGACTGGAAGGTCCGTCCGTCGCGTGGACGGACAGGCGAACGTGATACATCCAGGGGCGCACCCATGAAAGCGAAGAGCACGGGTGGCTCTCGGGGTTGGTCGAGCCGGCTTGGCCGGTGGAGTTTCGCTCGGCCCAGACAGGGCGGGATCTCAGTGCATCGGCCTGATAGGGCTTGTACGCGCCGGGCGGCGGTTATACCCGTGTTTGCCGGGGCGGTCGACAGGCGAGTAAGGCGCGCGCCGCTCCTTTATCGCGGGAGTGTCAGCGGTGTCCATGGTGGTGCAACGGCCCGGCGGTTAGAGCGAGCGCCTGCCAGTAACGCCCGCCGTCATTGGTCGCCCATAGCCTTGACCCCGCCACGGCCCATCCGAAGTCGCGGCTGACGAAGGACAGGGCCGTCGTGCTCGCTGGCAGCCGTCCTCTCACGATGTGCCAGTGGACGCCGCCGTCGTGGGTGCGCCCCTGGATGTATCACGTTCGCCTGTCCGTCGCG
>JAKASY010000239.1 GCA_021817625.1 Bacillota bacterium
AAGCGCGGCGTGCGCGCGGCGCCGCCGGTCGCGTAGCGCCGAGCGCCCACTGAGAGGAGTGTCCCCCCTGACGGAGAGCCGGACGCGACTGGCCATGCGGGACTTTGTCGTGTATTACGGCCATGGCCCCCTGCCCGGCATCGACCAGTACGACGTCGCGGTGCTCGAGCCGCGCGGCTGGAGCGCGCACCACCTGGCCGACCTGCGCCGCGCGGGCGTCACCGCCCTCGCCTACCTGACCGTGCTCGAGGTGCCGCAGTGGGAGGTGGCGGCCGCCGGCCTCACGCCGAGCGACTTCCTGCAGGCCGGAGGGGCGCCCTGGTACCGGCCCGAGTACGACACGTACGTCGTCGACCCACAGTCGGCGCGCTGGCGCCGCTACGTCGAGGGCCGGGTGCGCGACCTCGCCCAGGCGGGCTGGGATGGCCTGTTCCTCGACGGCCTGGGTGACCTCGAGGACGAGCGCGTGGCGGTCCGCCTGGGCGTCCTCCTGCCGTCGGCGGTGTCGCTCGTGGCCGCCGTGCGGGCGGCCGCGCCGCGCGCGACGCTCGTCATGAACAACGCCATCTGGTCGGTCCTGCCGTGGGCAGCGGGCCAGCTCGACGGCGTGTGCTGGGAGGTGGACGAGCCGCCCACGGCCGTCGACAGCCCGCACATCGGCGAGGCGCTCGACCGGCTGGCGGCGGCCGCCGTGCAGAGCGGCGTGGGGCGCTGGCTTCTCAGCGTCGTGCCCTGGGATGCTCCGGACGCGGCGCGGCGCGTGGCTGCCTTCACGTCGTTCGCCACCTCCATGGGGTTTGCCGCCTACGTGGCGCCGTGCGACTACGCGCAGGGCATCCGCACGCTGGACGGCCGTCTGCGCCGGGCGCCCGGCGCGTGAGCGCGCGCGCGACCCGGAGGCGCTGATGGCCCTGCCGTGGGCGCTCAGCCTGGGCACGATCGCGCGCCTGGTGGTCGGAGTCGCGCTCATCTACTTCGTCTGGCCAGCGGCCGCCTTCCGGGTGGACGACGTGGCCCCGCCGGACCGCGCCATGGCGCGCCTCGGGCTCATGCTCACCTGGCTCATCGTCGCGGGCTACGCGGCCGCGGCCACCGGCACCTTCGGCCTCGGCTTCCTCATCCTGTGGGCGTTCGTCGCGCGCTTCCTCTTCTTCCGGGTGGCGCCGCGCAGCCGCTACCGCCTCTCGCCGCTGGGCCGGGCGTTCGGCACGCTGCTCGACAACCTGGCCACGATCGGCGAGCTGCCCGACAGGGCGCGCGCCCTGGCTGCCACCGCCTGGCGCCAGGCCAGGTCGCTCGCCGCCGGCCTGAGGCCCGTGGCCGCGCGGATCGCGCTCCTCGCCCTCGTCATCGGCCTGAGCGCCTACATCCGCTTCGCCTGGAACCTGGGGCACGCCGCGCTCCTCTACTCCGACGCCTACGAGACGGTGGCCTGGATGAAGGGGCTCGGCCTCGGCATGGTGTTCCCGAACGGCATCTACCCCCAGGGCATGTACGTCACGCTCAGCGCGGTCCGCGCGCTCACCCAGGCCTCTCCCGTGCCGCTCGAGAAGTTCTTCGGCCCGTTCGTCGGCGTCTGCATGGTCCTCTCCGTGATGTGGACCACCTACCGCATGTCCGGCGGCAGCCTGGTCGCGACCCTGGCGGCCGGCGCCCTCTACGGCGCGCTGCCCGCCCTGCTGCCGTACACCGCGGCGCGCCAGGCGGCGACCGACTCGCAGGAGTTCGGCAACGCCCTCGTCCTGCCGCTCATGTGGCTCGTGTACCAGTCGTGGGTGACGAGGAGGCGCGGCTACCGCATCGGCGCCGCGGGCCTGCTCACGGCGATCGCCCTGACGCATCCGATCGCCACGATCAACGCCGTCGGGTGCGCCGTGGCCGGCACCCTGGCCGGCTGGGCCACCGCCGGGGTCGACGTGCGCGCACTGCGGCAGTACGTGGTCCTGGTCGTGGCGGGCGCCCTGGTGGCCATTGCCCCGCTCGCTACGGGCCTCGCCCTGCACGTGCCGCTCCTGGGCACGGCCGTCGGCTTCGCCACCGCCGGCGGCCCGCTCACGGCACCGCCCCTGACCCTCGTCGAGATCCTCTCGGGACTCGGCATCGTCCTCCTGTTCGTCGTGCGCCTGGGCTGGCGGCTCGAGGACTGGGAGCTCGGCGTGCCGGTGGCCGCCTTCCTCGCCTGGGCCTTTGCCGTGCTCATCGAGCAGCTGCCACGCTTTCACATCTCAAGCCTTGCCCTTGCCGTGCGTAGCGGCGAGCTCGTGGCCCTGACCGAGGCGCTCGGCATCGGCATGGGCTTTCTCGCCCTGGACCTTCTGCGCCATCGCTACCTCCCCGGCGGCCGGGCGGTGCGCGCCATGCCGCTCGTCCTGTGGGGCGTGCTGTTCGCCGTCCTCCTCGCCTGGCACCCGCCCAGGCCGCTTTCCTCCTACACGATGGACTCCGACGCCTACGTAGCCCAGTTCGAGCGCATCGCCACCACCCTGCCGAACTACGACTGGCTGACGGTCGCGTACGACGGCTACCCCTTCGCCCTCGGCCAGGGCTACAACCAGGAGCCGGCCCAGTGGGTCCAGAACGCCTCGGTCAGCGCCGCCTGGCCGCGCTACCGCACGAACGGGCGGCTTGTGCCCGTAAGCGAAAGCTACATCTTCTTCTTCGTCGAGCGCTGGGCGCCGGGGCCGCTGCTCGCCGGCTACACGCACTTCGACCAGGTCTACGCCCAAGAGCGCCGCCTCACGATGGCCTGGATCGACCGCTGGCAGGCCCTGCACGGGCCAATGCCGGTCTACTTCCAAAACCGCGATCTCACCGTGTACTACCTGCGCCAGCCCGGGGCGCCGCCCCTGACCTGAGCGCCGCCCTACTGGTCGATCTTCACCACGAGGAGGTCCGCGGACCGCGCGTACACGCTCGCCGTGTGCGGGTGGGCGGCGAGGTAGGCGCGCACCCAGAGGAGGGCGCGAGCCTCGATTGCCGCGCCGTACAGGCCGTCGTACGGGTTGGCGACGCCGGCCGGGGGGAGGGGAAGGCGGGCGTCGCTTGGCCGGATCGGGCGGCCGAGGCCGAGCGGCGCGAGCTCGACGAACACGAACACCTCGGGCGTCTTGATCGCGAGCGGGCTCGCGTCGCGCGGGCGAAAGCGCGGGTCTCTCGCGTCGGCGAGGCGCTCGTCGCGCACGAACTCGCTGAGCTCGGTGTGCCAGCCCGCCCCCAGCACCTCGGGGTACTGGGTGACGGGGGAGACGATCGTCCAGGTGTACTTCGGATAGGCGTCGGCGATGCGCAGGTAAGCGGTTGCGCTGCCTAGAGGCTCGAAGCGGGCGAGGGGGGCGGGGGGCGCGACCATCGTGACGAGGATCGCGAACAGGGTGACGAGCGCCCCGCCCGCGGCGGTCGCGGGCGAGCGCCGAAGGCTGTAGGACATGAGCCAGGCGCTGCCCAGCGGGAGGGCGGCGAGGGCGGGGAGGGCCGAGCCGAACGGTCCGCCGGCTGGGCCGGGCGGCAGGAGCGCAATTGCGGCGCAGAGCACGAGGATGCCCGCGGCGAGCGCCTGCTGGCGGCGGCCGAAGCCGCCCTGACGGGTGGCGGGATAGAGCCCGCCGTGCAGGAGGACGGCGGCGGCGATGGCAGCGGCCAGGGCGAGGGCGGGGAGGCGGTCCGGCGCAGGTGGGGCGGCGCCGGCCGGCTGCCAGAGAACGGCAATCGGCGCGTGGTGGAGGAGGAGACCCAGGGCCGGCGCGACGAGCGCCGCGGCCGCCGCCGCGACGGCGAGGGCGAAGGCCAGGAGGGCGCGCCTGCCCGGGCGGGCGCTCAGGACCATGGGCGCGCCGAGCAGGATGGCGCCGGCCGCGGTGAGCGGGTCGAGGCCCGCGCACAGGAAGGCCGAGGCCCAGAGCGCCATGCGGCCGAGCTGGGTCAGGGCCCTGCGCGGTCGGGCGGCGGCGGTGAGGAACAGGAGGGCGCTGCCCGCGGCCAGGCGGGGGGCGAGGGGGTCGGTCACGACCCAGGCGGCGTGGCCGAGGGCCGGCAGGCGGGTGAGGGAGACGGCGGCGGCCGCGATCACGCCGGCCCAGCGCGAGCCGCTCAGGCTCTCGGCGAGCGTGGCGGCGCCCGCCGCCAGGATGAGGGCGGCGAAGGGCGCGGCGAGGCGCAGGGCGTTGAGCATGTCGATGGAGAACAGCGAGGACAGCATGGCCATGAGGGCCGGCAGGGCGGGGGGCGCGACGCCACCGCTCCACATGCCCTCGTTGAGGAAGAGGAGCTTGCCCAGGAGCAGCCACTGGTAGCCTAGGGGGCTGGCGGGCGACGACTGCGCCAGGTAGGGCGCCAGGTGCCAGGCGAAGGTGGCGAGAAGGGTCGCGACGAGAAACACGTCGGCCGGCCGCAGGAGATGGCGGCGCAGGGCGGCCGCGCTCGCGCGCGCGTACCGCGCCGTGGCGCTCATGACACGCGCGACCGCGACGCGGCCCGGCACCTCCATGAGGTCGAGGCCGGCGCCCGCGGGCGCTACCCGCCCCTCCTCGCCGGCGCTTGGCGCCGCCGCGGCCCGGCGGCGCAGGGCCGTCAGGGCGACGGGCACGACCACGGCGAGGGCCACCAGGGTGGCGAGCTGCACGATGCGCAGGGCGGACAGAAGGAGGACGAACGCTACCCAGACGGCCGCGCCCCCGAAGGCGTAGGTGAGAGCCGCGAGCAGGCTCGAGCCGCGCAGGCGAAGGAAGGTTCGCGGCCAGACGTACAGGGCCAGGAGCACGGCGATGAGCGCCGGGACGAGCTGGCCCAGGCCGGCGACG
>JAKASY010000240.1 GCA_021817625.1 Bacillota bacterium
CGCCACGGGCATCCGGGTGTCGGAGCTCACGTCGCTCAACACCGGTGACGTCGACCTCGACGCCGCCCTGGTGCGCTGCATCGGCAAGGGCAACAAGGAGCGAATCATCCCCATGGGCGGGGCGGCGGTGCAGGCGCTCGACGCCTACCTCGGGCACGGCCGTCGGCGGTTCGTGCGGCCCGGCAGCGGCCGAAGCCTGTTCCTCAACCACCACGGCCAGCGGCTCACCCGTCAGGGCTTCTGGAAGATCGTCAAGAAGTACGCCCAGATGGCCCACATCACGAAGGCGATCACGCCGCACACCCTGCGCCACGCGTTCGCGACGCACCTCCTCGAGAACGGCGCCGACCTTCGGTCGGTGCAGGAGATGCTGGGACACGCGGACATCTCGACGACGCAGATCTACACCCACGTCACGCGCGGCCGCCTGCACGACGTGTACGCGAAGAGCCACCCCCGCGCGTAGCGCCCGGCCCCCGGCGGCATGCTAGCCGCGGGGGGATGGCCGTGGCGAGTCGATCGGGAAGCGCATGGGCGCGCCGGGCATGTGCCGGCGCGCTCGTCCTCACCTTGGCTCTGTTTGCCCAGCCCGGCGGCGCGGGCGCGGCCGGCGAGGCGGTCGCGGCGCCCGTGGTGGCCGCGCCGTCCGCGGTGCTCGTCGACGCCTCGAACAGCCGGGTGCTGTTTGCCCGCGGCGGCGACACGGTGCGGGCGCCCGCCAGCATGGTGAAGATCATGACCCTGGTCCTGGGGCTGCGGGCCCTGGAGAGCGGCCGCGTGCACAGGAGCGACCTCGTGGCCGTGAGCGACGAGGCCTACCATACGGGCGGTGCCCAGATCTGGCTGGAGCCCGGCGAGGTTCTGCCCTTCGGGCAGCTGGTAACGGCCGTGGCCGTGGGCAGCGCCAATGACGCGGCCGTGGCGATCGCCGAGCATCTGAGCGGCTCGGTGCCGGCGTTCGTGGCGGAGATGAACGCCTTCGCCCGCCGCCTGGGCATGAGCCATACGCGCTTCGTCAACCCGAACGGTCTTGACGCGCCGGGCCAGGCGACCGAGACCACGGCGCTCGACATGGCGCGCCTGGGCGTGTACGCCGCGCGCATGCCGGAGCTCCTGCGCTTCACGAGCACGCGCGAGGACCGCAGCATCCGCGACGGCAAGGGCGGCCACCTGTGGCTCGTCAACACGAACAAGCTCTTGGGCCAGCTGCCCGGCGTGGACGGTCTGAAGACCGGCTACACGAGCGCCGCCGGCTTTTGCCTCACGGCCACCGCGGAGCGGGCTGGACTGCGCCTCGTCGCCGTGGTCATGGGCGACGCGAACTCCAAGACACGGTTCGCGGACACCGCCGCGCTCCTCAACTGGGGATTCGGACACTACCGTGCCGTGTATCTCACGCACCGGGGGGAGCGTCTGGCGAGCGTGCCCGTGCGCGGCGGCCGCTCGCGCGCGGTGGCGGCGGTCGCCGTTCGGGACCTGACCTTCACCGTGCCGAGTGGCGCCGCGCCCGCGCCGCAGGCAACGAGGCCCGAGGTGCGGCTGGCCACGGTCGTGCGCGCGCCGGTGCGGGCGGGCCAGGCGCTCGGCCGGGCGCGCTTCGCCCTGCCGGAGGGAGGCACCGCGAGCGTGGACCTCGTGGCGGAATCGAGCGTGGCCCGGGCCCATCCTCTCGACCTCCTGCGCCGCCTCGTCGGCCTGCTGCCGGCGCCGACCCGGTCCGCATCGTAGAGCGCGAGCGCTGTCGAGCGGTCACCCCTTCCAAGAGCCTCCGGTCGCAAGGAAGCGCGCCCATCGGGGCGAACCTAGCGGGCGGAGTGGCGGAGGGGTGATCGCAGCTGGAGATCGACGTGGTGCGCGAGGGGCGCAACGCCGTGGTCCGCCCCCATGGGGAGATCGACGTGCGCACGGTGCCTGGCCTGCGCCGCGCGCTCGACGACGCGGTGGAGTCCGGCGCGGGGGATCTCGTCGTGGACCTCGCGGACGTGACGTTCGTCGACTCGTCCGGGCTTGGCGCCCTGCTCGGGCGGTACCGCCGCATGCCGGCAGGGCGCAGCATGGTGCTGCGGGGCCCGCGTCCGCACGTGCGCTCCCTTCTCCAGCTGGCCGGCGTGCCGCGCCTCATGCGAGTGGAGGAGGCGGCGGGGGAGTCGGCGGGTGGCCATGCCTGAGCGCAACCGGGTGCGCCTGGTCGCCGCGGCGCGGGAGGAGAACGTGGCGATCGCCCGGTCGGTGGCGGCGCAGGTGGCCACCCTCCTCGACTTCACGCTGCCTGAGCTCGAGGAGCTCCGGATCGCCGTGTCCGAGGCCGTCTCGAACGCCGTCCTCCACGCCTACGGACCGGACGGCGCCGACGGCGAGGTGGAGATCACGTTCGCGCTCGACGACGAGGCCCTCGACGTCGAGGTGCGCGACGCGGGGCGTGGCATCGACGACGTCGAGGCGGCGCGCAAGGCCGAGTTCTCGACCCTGGAGGGGCACCTTGGCCTCGGCTTCGCGTTCATGGAGGCGATGACCGACGAGCTGAGCGTGGAGAGCGCGCCCGGCCGCGGCACGGTCGTGCGCATGCGCAAGCGCCCCCACGGCGCGCCGCCGGAGCCCGGGCCGCCGCTCCCCTAGCCGTGGCGGCGGAGGCCGAGCTCTGGGCGCGGGCGCGGGCGGGTGACAAGCGCGCGCGCGCCCGCCTGGTCGACCGCCATCTGCCCCTGGCCCGTGCGGTGGCCGCGCGCTTCGGCGCTGCCGGCCCGGGCCGGGACGACCTCCTGCAGGCGGCCGCCCTCGGCCTCGTCGAGGCGGTCGCCGCCTTCGACCCCGACAGGGGCACGAGCTTCAGTACCTTTGCGGTGCCGCGCATCCTCGGCGAGGTGCGCGACGCCCTGCGGCGCCACAGCGGCCTCGGCGGCAGCCGGGCGCTGGTGGCGCGCGCGGCGCGCCTCAGGGTTGTGCAGGGGCGCCTGCGCCAGACCCTGGGGCGGGAGCCCGCTGCGGGCGACCTGTGCGCCGCCCTGGGCTGGAGCCGGTCGGAGCTGGCCGAGGTGGCGGGAGCGCTCGAGCCGGCCCTGTCGTTTGACGCGGCGGCGGCCGAGCTGCCGCCGCGGCTCGCCCGGTCGCCGGAGGCCGAGGTCGTCGACCGCCTTGCCCTCGCGAGCGCCATGGCCACGCTCCCGCCGCTCGAGCGGCGCGTCATCGCCCTGCGCTACATCGGTCGTCTGAGCCAGCGCCAGGTCGCCGACGTCGTCGGCGTCGGCCAGAGCCAGGTGTCGCGGCGCGAGCGCCGGGGCCTCAGGCGACTTTGGCGCAGCCTGGGCGGCCGCTCGGGCATACATACGCCCCCGGGGCGGGAGGCAACCTGACGCCGAAGGCCCGAAGGCAAGGGGGAACGACACAGTGGCGACCGTGATCAAGGTGCTGGAGCTGGTGGGGGAGTCGCAGACCGACTGGACGGACGCCGTGCGCGGCGCCGTCGCCGAGGCGGCGAAGACGGTGGACAACATCACGGGCGTCGAGGTTTCGAACTGGACGGCGGACGTGCGCGACGGCAGGCTCCACGACTACAAGGCGACGGTGCGCATCGCCTTCGCCGTCGATCCCAACCGGCGCTGAGCGCGGCGGCCCAGAGGCCGGGCGCGCAGGCGCCGCGCCCGCGCGGGGAGGTGCCCTGATGGCGAGCGCCCTCAAGGGACGGGCCGGGGTGCGCACGAGCGCCGAGGAGTATGGGCGGCGCGTGGCGGCGGGGCGGCCGCGCGACGACGTCGCAGGGGGCCTCGCGCGCGCGTTCGTGGTAGGGGGCGGCATCTGCGTGGTCGGGCAGGGCGTCCTGAACCTGTTCGTCGCCCAGGGCCTGGACGCCAAGGCGGCCGCGGCGCCGGTGGCCGTGGTCATGGTCTTTCTCGGCAGCCTGTTCACCGCCCTCGGCGTGTACGACCGGCTGGCGAAGAGCGCCGGCATGGGGGCGGCCCTGCCGATCACGGGCTTCTCCAACTCGATGACCGCGCCGGCCATGGAGTACAAGCAGGAGGGCTTCGTCCTGGGGCTGGGCTCTCGCGTGTTCAGCGTGGCGGGCCCGGTCCTGGTGTACGGGTTCACGGCTGCCTGGCTTCTCGCCCTGGTAGCGTGGCTCTTGGGCCGCCTCGGCGTCCACTGGGGGATCGGCGGTTGAGCGGGCTCACCGCCCTGGCGCGCCCGCGCGCCGTGGGCGCGACCGGGAGCGCGGGACCAGGGCGGCGCCTGCACCGCCCGCCGCGGCTGGTCGCCAGCTACGCCGTGGCCGGTCCGGAGGAGGCTGCAGGCCCCCTGGGGCAGGCGTTTGACGAGTGCGCACCGGACTACGCATGGGAGGAGGCCTCGTTCGAGCGCAGCGAGCGCAAGCTCCTGGGCCGGGCGCTCGCGGGGGCGCTCGGCCGGGCAGGCGTCGCCCCCGAGGACGTCGACCTCCACGTCGGCGGCGACCTGCTCGACCAGATCACGACCCACGGGTTCGTGGCAAGCACGACGGCCATGCCGTTCGTCGGCCTCTTCAACGCGTGCGCCACGCTCGGGGGGGCGCTGGGCATGGCCTCCGCGGCGCTCGAGGCCGGCATCGTTGGGCGTGCGCTGGCAAGCGTGTCGAGCCACTACTACACGGCCGAGCGCCAGTACCGCTATCCCGCGGAGCTCGGCGTGCAGCGCACGACCACGAGCCAGCGCACGGCCACGGGCGCCGCCGCCTTCGTGCTTGAGGGAGCGGCGCGCGGGCGCCCGCGCTCCGCCGGCGCCGAGACGGGGGAGAAACCGGGCGCTGCCGTGCGGGTGACAGA
>JAKASY010000241.1 GCA_021817625.1 Bacillota bacterium
CCGATCTCTGCGCGAGGACGGCTCGACCGGTATGGCGTGGTGCCTTAGGGCGTGCGCGAGATCGATGACGGCTTCGACCGCCTCGGGCCCCACGACATCCTCATACCCGAGGAACCGGACGCGGGCGTTTCGGCAGCTCTGGATGAAGCCGGGGGGATGGTAGGGCCGGCTAGGCTCGTTGTGGCGGTACACGTGACCGTGCCCGAGAATGTGCGCGCGCACGAGCAGGTTGTGGGCAGCGGTGTTGTCGGTCGATATGTAGGCGACCGGGGGGTCGTCCGGCAAGATCACCTCGTAGATCTTGGAGCGTCCCTGGTCGAAGCTCCGCTTCTGCACCCAATAGTCTCGGCCGAAGGACCAGTGCGCGTAGTTGCGGGGCGCTCCGTAGGCGGCGATCCGGTAGATGACCTCCGGCGCAACCTCCTCGACCACGATCGGGCCGGGGTCGAGGCCGACGGCCTCGGCGGCGCCAACGATGTCGTGGGGGCTCACGTCCTGCGCGCGCACGCCGTCACTCCTATGCCGAAAACTCGCGCGTCCCCGGCGCCGGCCCTCCCGGGATGGCAAGGCTCCAATGGCTGCCGGAGGCGGTTTCTCGCGTCTCCTCCTGGGGCTGGCCCGCAGGGCCGAACATCGCCCAGAGGTAGCGGCGGATGCTGGCGGGGTTGAGCTTCGACCAGCGGAAGGTCGCGATCGGGCCATGCGCCTTCTGGTCCTCGGTGAACGCCGCGAGGAGCGAGGTCGACAAGGGAACCTGGCGGTCCGTGAAGCTGATCTCGCCGTACCCGACGAGCTCCGTGCTCTCCGACGCCTCGCGGGCGATCTTGACCACTTCGGCGTTGTCAGCCGCCCAGTTCTGGCCATCGGAGTAGAAGAGCATGTACGTGTTCGCGTTCGGGTGATCTCGCTCCATGAGGTCCTTCGCAAGCTTGAGACCGGAGGAGACCATCGTGCCTCCCATGTTCGCCAGGGAGAAGAAGTCACGCTCGGTGACTTCCTGGGCGTCGGTACCGTGGAGGATGAAGCGCGTGTTGACGCGGGGATAGTTCCTCCGCAGCCAGCGAACCGTCCACCAGGCGGCGAGGTAGACCGTCTCGGTCTCCTCCTCGCCCATCGAGCCCGAGGCGTCGCGGATGAAGAAGACGACAGCGTCGAGGCCCGGCCGCTCCTCCACCCGGAACTGGCGGAAGCGCAGGTCGTCGTCGTACCAGGTGTCGTCGCCGGTCGCGACCTGGCGGCGCAGGTGGCGCATGAGCGTGTCCTTCTTATCCAGGCGGGAGAGCTCGCCGCGCTTGTTGCGCGCGCTCAGGCGCACCGTCTCCTCGGGGTTCTTTGGCGTACGGCGGGGCGTGACAAGAGGAAGGCGTAGCTCGGTGAACACCCACTCGGCGAGCTCGTCCACCGACATTTCCACCACGTAGTCGGGGTCGTGGCCCTGGCTGCCGGCCTCACCGGCGCCGTCGCCCGCACCACCGCTCGGCACCCAGCCGACGATGTCACCCGGCTTCGACGGGCCCTGGCCGATGCCGTCCGCCGGCTCATCGCTCTGGGGACCCTTTGGGACCACGTGAATGACAGGGTCCTCGTCGCTTTGGATGGGGATGCGCACGCGCCGATCGGTCGGGCCGGTGATGATGTCGCGGCGTTTGAGGATGTCGGAGATGCCCTTGCGCAGCTTGTCTCGGATGCGGTCCTTGTGGCGCTTCTCGTCCCGCGCATGGTCGGGGAACGTCGAGTCGTCGATGCGCTCATCAGGCGCCGCTTGGTCCGCCACCGCCATCACCCCCCCGTACAGCCTATGTGCCGATCGCATCGCGCGCGGACGCCGCCAACCCGGCGGGATTGGAAAGCAATCGCCGCCTCGCGGCGTCCGTGACCGACATGGACGGCGACGCGAGGCCGTTACGTGTTCACGCCTCCGGGCCGGACTACCCGGCGAACCAGCGCCGAGCGAGGGTCGACCAGAGGGAGCCACCCATCTACCCTCAGGGTCGGCCGGTTTGACGCACCTTGACAACGCAACATGAGGCCAGCGAGCGCACGCAAGCGCGCGCCAGGAAAAGGGAGAGGGTCGCCGAGTGGGCATCTACCTCCCCTGCCCCTTAGGGCGGGGCTAGCTGCGGATAGAAGGTTCGCGGTGAGGCCGTGCACACGCGCGGGGCACTGCGAGGAGAGCGAGGGCGCGCAGCCCACACCCTGTGGTATGCGGATCGCTACCTACCCTTGCCCCCTCGGACGGACCTGACCCGTTCGAGAGCTGAGGGTGGCGACTCGGCCGGTGCGCGGACGACGGGTGGCGGACGGCATGCAGGCGACGGTCGTGCCCGGACCGCAGGCGGTGTGCCACGCGGCGGGACGGCGGCTCACTGCTTCACCCTCGGGAACGAGAGGTCCGCCTCTTCCAAGATCGGTGCGCCAGACGGTGGACTGACAGTGAACTGGACCGACCCATCAGGCAACACCGTGCCGCTGACGCCGCCCACCCATAGTGCCTGCACGATCGCGCCTTGCTCGTTCACCACGGCGTAGGTTCCCGACAGCGGCGCGCCCAGTGACAGCGCCTCTGCCAGAAAGTCGCCCGGCAGTGCACTCAGGAACCCGAGGACGAGGTACTGCCCCGAAGCCGCCACGTGCGCCAAGCCCCTACTGATATTCGCGACCCTCCCCGAGGCAGCGTGCCAGACCCACACGCGGTGCGTTCCCGTGTAGGCCTTCAGCGTGCTGAAGACAAAGGACGAGGAGTCGCCCCGCCAAGCACCCCAGTTGTAGCGGTTGCCGGCGACGCGGCCGGGAAGACGCTCCTGAGACACCACGCGCCCGGCGCGCGTGATCGTGTCCATGGTCAGCGCGTTGCGGGGTCCGGCGACCGCCACATAGCGACCATTGGGCGACGGCAGGAACACCGAGTCGGCATACGGGTATCCCGAGGCCACCAGCTGGACGTCCGTGCGCACCGGCCGGCCGGCCAAGCCGGCAAGCGTCAATCGGCCGGCGACATCGAACGCGACGGCGGACGGTCCCATGGCTTCGATGGTCCACGGATCGCTTGCGAGGCCAAGGCGCCCCGGGGCCTTGCCGGGTCGCAGCCCGAAGACCGCCTCGGGCATGGAGGGATCGGTGGCGGGTGGGCCCGAGGCATAGAACAGGACCGATCCATCGTTGGACCAGAGCACCGGACCAACGTGTTGCGCGACCGTCCTGCCGTTGACCTTCAGCACGCCCCGGCTGACGGAGGCGACGAGAAGCGAGTGTGTCGGGTTCGGCAGCTTGACGGCTCCGAACGTGCGAAAGCTTCGAACGGTCACCGGGCCGTGAGCGTGGATCGCCCGAGGCATCCATGACGCCCCCGCCTGCGCCGATGACCCCGCGAGCGGCGAGGCCAAGATCCAAGCGGTCAGAAACAATGCGCCGCCCAACCGAGCCACGCTCTCGCCTCCTCCGCTGCGGCCTGCCGGGAGATCGCGTGGGCGGTCTGCCCGATTCGCGTGCGCCGGCGTTTGGCAGGCGCCGTCGCCTTGGGTCAGGGATCACGACCGCCACACGAGGCGCCAGGTTCGGCCGGCGTCGTGGGTGGCGAACACGACCGTGCGCCGGCCGGCGAGCCCCGGGACGGTCAGGGACCCAACCCGCGCCGAGAGCCGCGACAGGTCCGCGAACGTCGCCATCCCCTCGCTGTCGGCCAGGCGAACCGGCACGCTCCCGCGGGCGCCCAGGCGAGCGCGACGGAGACCAGGGCGCCAGCGACTGCCCTATATGGGCGCATGCGCCACCCCCTGCGCCCAGGGTACGCGATGGGCCGCGCCGGATGGGGTTTCCGTCGCTCCCGGTGCAAGTTGGCGCCACTCGCGGGCGGCCCCGGCCGGTGCCGGGAGGGCGGCGCCTCCCCGGTGCGTCGGGGAGCCGGGAGAGGCGCCGTCGCGCGTGGGCGCGCGAAGCCCGGCCACCGGCCGCGCATGCGGGGACGCGATGCCCGGGCGGCACGACCCGGGCAGCTGGCTCCCGGAGAGGCACTCGAGGCTCGGACAGATCGCTTCCGGGCCGTACGAATAGGCTCGCGAGGTGGTGGCATGCTCGGCCGCGCCGTGCCGAGAGCGGGATTGGCGGTGCTCGCGGTCGTGCTGCTCTCGCTGCCTGTTTCGACGGGCGGCCTGTCCGCCCAGCGCCCAGGCGCCTGGGTCGTCACCAGCCGCGTTGTCGTCGCGCATGCGAGCGGCGTGGTGGTGGCGCCAGGGGGAGCGACGGCGGCCGTCCTCGCGTCCGATCCCGCCAGGGTGGTGTGGCTGGCCCTGCCCTCGGGCAGGACCACGGCGAAAGCGTCGCTTCCGATGCCCGCGACCGCAGCGGTGTTCACGGCAGACGCTAAGACGCTCGTGGTCAGCTACGGAGACTGCGCGTTCGGACCCGGCCCGTGCGCGGCGACGGACAGCATCGGCATCCTGCCGGCGGGCTCTACCCACATCGAGGCGTTGCGGGTGGGAAGCGGGGCCGGCGCCCTCGCGGCCGTGCCCGGAACCTCGGACGTCCTCGTGGCCGCCTCCGGCGCGGCCACGGTTAGCCTCGTGGACGCGGCAGGCTCGCCGACGGTCGCGCGCGTGTTCCACATGGCGCCGGGAGCCTTGCGGGCGGTGGCCGTGTCCGCGGGCGGCCAGCTCGCGGCGATCTCGAACGCGACGGCAGGGACGGTCACCTTCCTTGACCTGTCGAGCGGGCGGATCGTCGGCGTGGCCAGCGTGCACAACGGCGCGGGCCCGGTGGTACTGCCGCCCGGGCTGTCGTACGCGTTCG
>JAKASY010000242.1 GCA_021817625.1 Bacillota bacterium
TGTAGGTGTCCGAGGTGGGCAGGTACGCCTCCGGCTGGTAATAGGCGTAATAGGAGACGAAGTACTCCACGGCGTTGTGCGGGAAGAACTCCTTGAACTCCCCGGCGAGCTGGGCTGCGAGGGTCTTGTTGTGGGCGATGACAAGCGTCGGGCGATTCACGGCCGCCACGGTCGCCGCGACCGTCAGCGTCTTGCCGCTCCCGGTCACGCCCAGCAGGATCTGGCCTCGGTCGCCGCCGCTGAGGCCCTCGGTCAGCTCCGCAATCGCCCGGGGCTGGTCGCCAGCTGGAGCCCATGGGGCCTCCAGGGTAAACCGGTCTATCGCCACCGCTCTCCCCTCCTCTGCCGTGTTCAGTGTAGCGTCTTTGGCTGGCGCGATCGAGGCATGTAGCAAACGTCTGTTCGCTATCAGGGCTGCCATCCGTCGCCGCGCTCTCCCACTTGAGTCCCCGCGCGGCCCTCCGTCTGCGGGCCGCCGCTAGCCGCCTGCCGCGCGCGCTCCGCCTCCGGCACCTCCAGGCGCAGCTGCTCGAGGGCCCGGGCGATCGTCGTCGAGTGGGCTCGACAGTGCGCCTGGACGGCGTCGGGCAGGTCCGGAAGGAGGTCCTGCACGTGGGTCGTGCCGCCCGCGAGCTCGGCCAGATACGGCGTAACGGGGCCGCCGTCGGTATCGGTCAGGATCATCACGATCGGCATGGCGGGCCGCAGCGGGTCCTGGCCCACGACCCAGGCCAGCGAGCCGCTCGTCAGACGCACGAGCGAGCCCGTCGGGAAGAGGGCCACGCGGGCCAGGAGGGCCTCGACGGCCTCCGGGTCGAGGCCCCGGCTCTGGCGCATGTGCGTGGCCACATACGCGAACGGAAAGGACGGCTTGTACCAGCGGGCGGAGACCATCGCGTCCCAAACGTCGGCGACCATGGTCAGGCGGGGGAAGAGGTCGATCTGCGCATCCCTGAGCCCGTCCGGGTAGCCCCGGCCGTCGATGCGCTCGTGATGGCGCAGCGCCACCTCGGCCACGCGCGCCTCCACGCCCTTCGCCCGTTCGACGATCAGGCTGTGGCCGAGCGCCGGGTGACGGCGCATCTGCGCCCACTCCTCGTCCGTGAGCGGCCCGGGCTTGCGCAGAACCTCCGTGGGCACGAGGGTCTTGCCGACGTCGTGCAGGAGGGCGCCCATGCCCAAAGCCGTGCGCTCATCTGGCGTGAGGCCGAAGTGGCCCGCGGCAAGCATCGCCAGGATGGCGACGTTCACGCTGTGCTGGACGGTGGCCTCATCGACCGCGCGCAGGCGCGACAGGCTGAAGAGCACGGAGGGCTGGGCGCCCAGCTCGCGCGTCAGGCCGGCCGCCGCGCTCTGCACAGATCCAATGTCCAGGCGGTCGCCCTCCGCGACGCTGTCCATGGCCTTGTGCAGGGTCTCGTTCAGGAGCTCGCGCGTGGCCTCGTCGACGTCGGCGTCGGGGGCGATGTCCGGGAGGTAGGCGTCGTTGACATAGACCTGCGTCACACCCCGGCGCTCAAGGTGGCGCAGCATGGTCGGCGTGAGGCGCTCGCCTGCCCTCAGCAGGAGCTCGTGACGGCTGGCCCGCACCGAGCGGGCGAGACGCGCGCCCGTCAGTCCCGCACGTATCTCGACGAGACGCACCCGAACCCCTCCTGCTGGGTCTGCCGGCGTCCTGCCTCGCGTGTCGCGCGTCCCGGGACCGCGGTGCTAGCCGCCCGGCAAGTAGGGTGCGGGGTTGATGGGCGTGCCGTTCACGCGGATCTCGAAATGCACATGGGGCCCCGTGGCCCACCCCGTCATGCCGGCCAGGTCGATCTCCTGGCCCTGGGCCACCTGCTCGCCCTCGTGCACGAGCAGGCTCTCGGCGTGGGCGTAGAGCGTGGAGATGCCGCTTCCGCAGTCGATGATGACCACGTTTCCGTAGCCGGTCATCCAGCCGGAGTAGAGCACCGTCCCGGCACAGGCAGCGGCCACGGGCGTCCCCTCAGGCACACCGATGTCGATGCCCGTGTGCAGCCAGTACTGGTGGGTGACCGGGTCGACGCGCATGCCGAAGGGCGAGGTGATCGGACCATGCACCGGCCAGATGAAATGGATGGTGTGGAGCGCGACCTGACCCTCTTGCGGTGACACCGTCGAGGCGTGGCGCTCCCGCTCGAGGACCGCTACGAGGTTGGCCGACGCCTCCTCCAGCTGCTCGAGGGCGCCCGAGTCGGCGGACACGAGGGCCTGGTCGTGCGCCATGGCGGCGCGCTCCGCGCTGCCCGCGCGCTCGAGGGTGGCCGCCTGCACCTGGGCCGACGCCTCCTCGCCCAGGACCTGCGCCCTCTGATGGGCAAGCGAGAGGGCCGCGGCCCGAGCGCGGGCCGTGGCGCGCGCCAGGGCCAGCACCTCGCGCCCCTGGTAGGCCATGAGCTGGTCGACCAGGTAGAGGCGGGCGAAGAAGTCGTCCAGGCTGTGCGCGGAGAGGAGCACCGTGAGCGGCCCGAGGACGCCCTCCTCCTGCCAGCCGACCTCGGTAGCGCGCAGCGCCAGGCGAGCACGCGCCGCCTGTGCGCTCTCGGCGCTCCAGGCGGCGCGCGCCGCCGACTCCTGCTGGCTGAGGGCAGCAAGCTGGGCGCCAATCGCGGCGAGGCGGGCACGTGCCTGGTCGAAGGCGGCCGCGGCCACCGCGAAGGACTGGTACGCCTGCGTCGCCTCCGCCTGGTGAAGGGCGCGCAGGGCCTTCTCGTGGGTTATCTGGGCCTGAATCTGCGCGAGCTTGGCGCGCGTCTGCGTGACGGTGTCTGCGCGCGCCGCGCCGGCGCCCCCACCCAGGGCGACGAGGGCGACGGTCAGCGCCAGAGGCAGGATGGCCCCGGCTCGCCTGCCCTGGCGTGGGGTCATGCCTCGGAGGCCACCCGGATCAAACGGCGAAGCGCGAAGAGCGCGCCCACGTACCCGAGCGCCATGCCCCCCAGCACCAGGTAGGCGACGATGCGCCCGCTGAGCAGCGCCGGCGGCACAAGCGGCAGGAAGGGCGCAGCATGCGACAGGGCGCGGGCGACCGTCCCGTAGCCCACCGCCGTCACGGCGGCCGCGAGCCCGCCACCGGCGAGGCCCAGGATCATGCCCTCGACCACGAACGGGCCCCGCACCATGGTGCGCGTCGCGCCCACGAGCAGCATGATCTCGATCTCGCGCCTTCGCCCGAGCACGGCAAGGCGGATGGCGTTCGACGTGACGAGGAAGCTCGAGATGGCAAGGAGCGCCGCAAGCAGGAGTCCGGCCCAGCGCACGACGCGCAGGATGGCGTCGATGCGCGCCACCGTCTGGCCCGGGTAGACGAGGTGCGCGACGCCTGGCAGGGACGCCACCTGGCGAGCCACGGCGGCCGCGGCTTCGGGCCTCGTGGTGCGCACGTCGAGCGAGTCGAGCAGGGGGTTGCCCTCGGCGAGCACGGCCTCCACCGGGCCGTTGCCCTGGAACTCCCGCTTGAGCTGGGCGAGCGCCTGCTCCTTCGAGATGAATGTCACGTGCCGCACGCCCGGCACCGACTGGATCCGGTGCTCGAGCGCGGTCTCCGCCGGGCGCTTCAGGCCGGCGGACAGGAACACGCGCATGTCCACCTGGGAGCTCACGCTCTGGGACAGGCGGGCCACATTGGCGGCGGCGACGATGTAGGCACCTACGAGCAGGAGCGTGACGGCCGCCGTGCCGACGGAGGCGACCGCGATGCCCGGCGTGCGGATGAAGTCGGTGGCGCCCTCGCTCAGCATCGTCCAGAGCTCCCGCAGGAGCCTAGCCACCATGGGCGTAGCCCCCCGTGCTCGCGTCGCGCACCACGCGCCCGCCCTCGAGCGCGATGACGCGGCGGCGCACCGTGTCCACGAGCTGCGCCGCGTGGGTGGCCATCACCACGGTCGTGCCGCGCGCGTGCAGGTTGAGGAGGATGCGGTGCACGTCGTGGGCCGCTACCGGATCCAGGTTGCCGGTGGGCTCGTCGGCGAGGAGCAGTCGGGGCCGGTGCACCATGGCCCGCGCGATCGCCACGCGCTGCTGCTCTCCCCCAGAGAGCTGGCTGGCGAGCACGTCGCGCTTGGCCAGAAGGCCGACCTCGTCCAGGGCAGGCCCGACCCGCCGGCGGATCTCCCGTGGCGCCGCCCCGGTCACGCGGAGCGCGAAGGCGACGTTCTTGTACACCGACCACTGGGGCAGGAGGCGAAAGTCCTGAAAGATCACGCCGATGCGACGACGATACATGGCCACCTGGCGCGGACGCAGACGCCCCACGTTCAGGCCGTCCACCATCACGCTGCCCCGGGTCGGCCGCTCCTCACGGTAGAGCAGCCGGAGCAGGCTGGACTTGCCGCTGCCTGTCGGCCCGATAAGGTAGACGAATTCGCCGTCCTGGACGGTGAGATCAAGGCCCCGAAGGGCGGTCACGCCGTTTCGGTAGTTCTTGGCGACGCCGATGAGTTCAACCACCGGCAGCCAGACGCAAGATGCTGCCCCGATCCATGTCGCGTCCTTCGACACCATGCGGGCGGTTCCTGCCCGGACCGAAACATCGGCGGCGCAGCGGCGGCGCCCTCCTCGCCGGCGGCCCACGGCCTCGCGGCCGTATACTGGGCCCATGGTCGACCTGAGTGTTGCGCTCTTGGGCCGTCACGTGCGCCTCGAGCCCCTTCAGCCCGAGCACGCGGACGCGCTGGCGGCCGCCGCCGCCGGTGATCCGGAGCTCTACCGCTGGACCGTGGTTCCGCACGACCGGGAGGCGGCGGCGCGGTACGTCGCCTC
>JAKASY010000243.1 GCA_021817625.1 Bacillota bacterium
GAGCCGGAGATCGTGGATCTGGCGAACTTCCTCACGTCGATGGGCGTGCGCATCCGCGGCGCCGGAACGAAGTTCATCCGCATCGAGGGCAAGGCGCGCCTCACCGGCTGCCGCCACGAGATCATCCCCGACCGCCTCGAGGCCGGCACGTACCTGTGCGCGGCCGCCATCACTGGCGGGGAGGTGACGGTGCGCGAGATCATCCCCGAGCACCTCCGCACCGTCCTGATCAAGCTTGAGGAGGCCGGCTGCCGCCTGGCCGAGGGCACGGACTGGGTGACGCTCTACGCGCCCGAGCGCCCGCACGCCGTGGACGTGCAGACCGCCCCCCACCCGGGATTCGCGACGGACCTGCAGTCGCCGTTTGTGGCCTTGATGACCCTGGCGGATGGCGTGAGCGTTGTGCAGGAGACGATCTTTGACAACCGGTTCGGCTTTACGAACGAGCTTCTGCGTCTGGGCGCGCGCGTGAAGGTGGACCGTGACGTGGCCGTGATCCAGGGCGTGGAGCGGCTCACGGGGGCGCCGCTCGAGGCGCACGACATCCGCGGCGGCGCCGCTCTGGTGATCGCCGGCCTGGCGGCCGAGGGTACGACCGAGGTGAGCGGAGCCGCGGCCATCGAGCGCGGCTTTCAGGATCTCGAAGGCAAGCTGAGCGGCCTAGGGGCGGACATCCGGGTCGTCCGCTAGGTCGCCGGCGGGAGAGGAGGGACGCGGTTGAGCACAGCGATCGTGGCGGGCGCGCGCACGCCCTTCGGCAAGCTCGGCGGGGCGCTCTCGTCGGTCCCGGCCACCACCCTGGGAGCGCTGGCCGTGCGCGCCGCGCTCGAGCGAGCGGGGGTCGACGGCAATAGCGTGGACGACGTGATCCTCGGCATGGTGCTTCAGGCCGGGGCGGGGCAGATTCCGTCGCGCCAGGCGACGATGGCCGCCGGCCTGGGTGTCGGCGTCGTGTCGGAGACCGTCAACAAGGTGTGCGCCAGCGGCATGCGCGCGGCGTTCCTCGCGGACGTCCTGATCCGGGCGGGCGAGGCGCGGACGGTGGTCGCGGGCGGCATGGAGAGCATGTCCAGGGCGCCCTACCTCGTGCCGGGGGCGCGGTTCGGCTACCGCATGGGCGACCAGACCCTGGTCGACGCCCTGCAGCACGACGGCCTGTGGTCCACGTTCGACCAGTGCACGATGGGCGCGCAGGGTGACCACATGGCGCGCGAGGCGGGCATCAGCCGCGCCGAGCAGGATCGCTGGGCGCTGCGCAGCCACGAGCGCGCGATCGCCGCCATCGACGGCGGCGTGCTGGCGGAGGAGATCGTGCCGGTGCCCATCGCGGCGCGCGGCCAGACGAAGATGGTCGAAACGGACGAGGCGCCGCGGCGGGATACCTCGCTCGAGCGGCTCGCCGCCCTTCGGCCCGCGTTCACGCCGGACGGCTCGATCACGGCGGGGAACGCGCCTGGCGTGAACGATGGCGCGTGCGCGCTCGTGCTCATGGACGAGGACGAGGCGCGGGCGCAGGGCCGGGAGGTCCTCGCGCGCGTCGTCGGCCACGGCGCCGTATCCGACGAGCCCTACCGGCTGGGCACCGTGCCCGCTGCGGCGGGGCTCCGGGCGCTCGAGGGCGCGGGCCGCCGTGCCCAGGATCTCAGGCGCGTCGAGGTGAACGAGGCCTTCGCCGCCGTCACCCTTCAGTCCGTGTCGCTCCTGGGCGTGCCGGAGGAGATCGTGAACGTCAACGGCGGCGCCATCGCCCTCGGCCACCCGATCGGGGCGAGCGGGGCGCGCATCCTCCTCACGCTGGTGCTCGAGCTCAGACGCAGCGGCGGCGGCCTTGGCCTTTGCGCGATCTGCAGCGGCGGCGGCCAGGGCGAGGCGCTACTCGTGGAGGTGTAGGGATGGCGGAAGAGGCGCCCGCCGCGGCGCAGGCGCCGGCGGGGCCCGTGCTTGTCGTGGGTGCGGGCCAGATGGGCGGCGGCATCGCCCAGACGGCCGCCCAGTACGGCTACGACGTGATCTTGACCGACGTCGACGACGCACGCATCGCCGCTGGCCTGCAGGCGATCGAGGCGTCGCTCGAGCGCCTCGTCCGCCGCGGCACGCTGGGCGCCGAGGCGGCCGCCCAGACCCGGTGCCGCATCGCGACCGCCACCGACCTTTCGGGCGCCGCGGCAAGCGCCGGCATGGCGATCGAGGCGGTGAGCGAGAGCTTCGAGATCAAGGCGGCGGTGTTCCGCGCCCTGGGCGCCGCCCTGCCCGAGCCGGCGCTCCTCGCCTCGAACACGTCGTCGATCTCGATCACGCGCCTCGGCGCCCTGTCGGGCCGGCCCGACCGAGTGGCCGGCATCCACTTCATGAACCCGGTTCCGATCATGCGCCTGGTCGAGCTGGTGCGGGGCCTCGCCACCTCGGACGCCACGTTCGCGAGCGCCGGGGCCTTCGCGCGCGCGCTGGGCAAGACGCCCGTGGCCGTGCGCGACTTCCCGGGCTTCGTCTCGAACCGCGTGCTCATGCCCATGATCAACGAGGCCGTCGCCTGCCTGGCGGAGGGCGTCGCGGACGCCGAGGCGATCGACGCCGTGATGACCCTGGGCATGAACCATCCCATGGGCCCCCTGCGCCTAGCGGACCTGATCGGGCTCGACACCTGCCTGAGCATCCTCGAGGTGCTCCACGGCGAGCTCGGCGATCCGCGCTACCGCCCCACGCCCCTCCTGCGCAAGTACGTGGAGGCTGGTTACCTCGGGCGCAAGAGCGGCCGCGGCTTCTACGCGTACGATGGCTGACGCGGCGGGGCGCGGCGAGCGACCCGTGCCGGGGGCGTCCAGCCTCACGCACGTCGGCGCGGACGGCGTGCGCATGGTGGATGTGGGGGATAAGCCCGCCACCGCGCGCGTGGCCGTCGCGAGCGGGCGGGTGCGCATGTCCGCCGAGACGCTCGCCCTTTTGGCGGCGGGCATGGGACCCAAAGGCGATGTGTTCACCACCGCGCAGGTCGCGGGCGTGCAGGCGGCCAAGCACGCGTGGGAGTGGATTCCGCTTGCGCACCCGCTTCCCCTCAGCCATTGCGCCGTGCGCCTGTGGCTCGAGGCCGACGCTGTGGCGATCGAGGCGACATGCCGAACGACCGGGCCGACCGGCGTCGAGATGGAGGCGCTCGCCGCCGTGGCCGGGGCCGCCCTCACGGTGTACGACATGCTCAAGGCGGTCGAGCGCGGCATGGTGATCGAGGCGGTGCGCCTGGAGCGCAAAGAGGGAGGGCGAAGCGGTACGTGGCAGCGCCAGGAGCGGGCCTAGGCGGCCTCACGGCCGCCGTCCTGACGGTGAGCGACGGCGTGGCGGCCGGGCGACGCACCGACACGGCGGGCGAGGTCGTGAGCGTCGGCCTTGCCGCCCTTGGCCACCGGGTGGCGGCGCGCGCAGTGGTGGCCGACGACGCGCAGGCGGTGGCGGCGGCGGTACGCGCCTGGTGCGACGGTCCGGACGCCGTGGATGTCGTGCTCACGCTTGGCGGCACGGGCCTTGGGCCGCGCGACGTGACGCCGGAGGCGACGGCGCCCCTGCTCGAGCGCCCGCTCCCGGGGCTGGCCGAGGCCCTGCGGCACGAGGGCGCGGCCCACACGTTCGCCAGCTACCTCTCCCGCGGCGTGGCCGGGGTGCGCGGGCGCACGCTAGTGGTGAACGTGGCCGGCAGCGAGGGCGCGGCGCGCGACGCCCTGCAGGTGCTGGGGCGCCTTCTGCCGCACGCCGCCCACGTGCTCCGGGGCGGCGGGCATGAGGAGGGCGAAGGCGCGGCGTCGCTCCGGCCGGAGGGGACGAGGCAGGGGGAGGGCGCAGGTGGCGATGGCTGAGACCGAGGCAGCGAGGCGGGCGCCGCCCGGCTGGCGGGTGCTCGTGGAGCGCGAGCGCATCGCCGCGCGCGTGGCGGAGATGGGCCGTGAGGTGAGCGCCACGAGCGGGCCGGACCCGCTTCTCGTGGTGGCGATCCTCAAGGGCGCGTTCGTGTTTGCGGCCGACCTCGTGCGGGCGATCGACGTGCCGCTGCGGGTCGACTTCATGGCCGTCTCGAGCTACGGCGACGCGACGCGCACGAGCGGCGTCGTGCGCATCGTCAAGGACCTCGACCAGTCGATCGAGGGGCGCGACGTGCTGATCGTCGAGGACATCGTCGACACCGGGCTCACGCTGCGCTACCTGCAGCGCACGCTGCGCGGACGCGGCCCGCGTCGGGTGCGCACGGCCGTGCTCCTGGACAAGCCCGCCCGGCGCGTGGTGGAGACCTGCGTCGACTTCGTCGGCTTCGCCATACCCGACCGCTTCGTCGTGGGCTACGGGCTGGACGCGGGCGAGCTGCACCGCGAACACGCAGACGTCCTGTGCGCCGAGGGCGAAGGGGACGAGCCCGCATGACGCGGCCGGCGGCCCGCCACGAGCTCCTCGCGGTCCTGGACTTCGGCTCCCAGTACGGACAGCTGATCGCTCGGCGGGCGCGCGAGCTCGGCGTGTACGCCGAGCTCTTCCCGCCCGATACGACCGCCGCGGCGCTCAGCGCGCGGGGCGCCCGCGCCGCTATCCTGTCGGGCGGGCCCGACAGCGCCGACGCCCAGGGCGCGCGCACGGTCGACCCGGAGGTGTACTCGGCGCTGCCCGTTCTGGGCATCTGCTACGGGGCGCAGCGCATGGCCATCGACCTCGGCGGCCGCAGCGGGCGCGGCGAGGAGGGGGAGTTCGGACCGGTGCGGCTGTCGCTTCGGGCCGGGGGCGGCGCGGCAGCTGGGCAGG
>JAKASY010000244.1 GCA_021817625.1 Bacillota bacterium
CGAGGTGGGCGAGATCCTGGCCGACGCCATGAACCACGGTGTACTCGCGGCCTCGGCGGGCGTCCTGGGCAACAACATCCGCATGCTTGCACCCCTCGTCATCACCGACGAGCAGCAGGACGAGGCCCTGGACATCCTCGAGGCGTCCCTGGCGAGCGTGGCCAAGGCGCCGGTGCACGCGTAGCGAGCGTGTCCGAGGAGACCGATCTCCTGGCCCTGGCCCGCCGTCACAGCACGGGCCTGGAAAGCCTCGCCTGGGCCGACCTTAAGGCACGGGCCGCGACGACGGGCGTGGTGGTCGTCGACATGCTGGTCGGCTTCGCCCGGCAGGGCGCGCTTGCAAGCCCGCGCGTCGACGCCCTGACCCTGCCGCTGCGTGCCTTTCTGGAGCGGCTCGGCGCACTGGGCGTGCGGTCGGCGTGGCGGCTCGAGGACGCGCACACGCCGGATGCCGGCGAGTTCGCCGTCTACCCGCCGCACTGCCTGGAGGGCTCCGCGGAGGCGGAGCCCCTGCCCGAGCTCTTGGAGGCGCCGCTATTCCGCCAGGCGACGCGTGTGCCCAAGAACGCCCTATCGGTGTTCGATCGCTACGACCTCGAGGCGGCCCTGCGCGAGGCCGGCGTCGACCGCGTGCTGATCACGGGCGACTGCACCGACCTGTGTGTTGAGGCCTGTGCCATGCCGCTACGCCTGTACGCCAACGCACGCCGCCACCCGCTGGAGGTCGTGGTGGTCGCGGACCTGGTGGACACGTTCGACGGCGCCGGCCATCCGGCCCAGGCAAGCCACGATCTCGCGCTCTACCGCATGGCCCAGAACGGCGTGCGCGTCCTGCGCGCGCCCGCCGGCGCACCGCCGCCGGCGTCCGGAGCGACCGTGCGACCTCCTGGGCGTAGGCGTGTGAGGACGCGCGCGTGGTCCTGAAGGTCGTTGCGTTCGTGCTGTCCCTCGGCATCGACACCCTCGTCGTCTCGACCTCGCTTGGCGCCCGCCAGCGATCGGGCCTCGTTCGCACGGCGCTCGCGTTTGCCACGGCCGAGGCCGTCATGCCGCTTCTCGGCGTGCTCGTCGGTCGCGGCGCCGGGCGCCTGGTCGGCGTGTGGGCGGGGCTTGCCGGCGGGGTTCTCCTGTGCCTGCTCGCCGTCTGGATGATCTTCCTTGAGCATGAGGCCGACGATGATGATGACCTCGACGAAGGGGAGGGGCGAGCGGAGGATCCGGGTGCGCGGCGAGCGGGGCCGGCAGGGTGGGCCCTGCTCACTGCGGCGCTGAGCGTGAGCATCGACGAGCTTGCTGCCGGCTTCTCGATTGGCATGGTCGGTGTGCCGGCCTTCCTGACGGTCGCCCTCGTCGCCTGCCAGTCGTTCGTGTTCACGCTGGTCGGCCTGCGCTTCGGCCAGCGCCTCCGCCCCTTGCTTGGGGAGCGCGCGGAGCGGGTCGCCGGCGCCGTGCTCGGCCTTCTCGGTCTCTGGATCATCGTCGAAGGCCTGCCGCACCTGTGACCTCTCCCGCGGCCACCGCGCCCCCCGTGGGCGATGGTCGCCGTCGGAGTGCGGGCGTCCGGCCGGGCTTGATCACCTCGAGCCGAACGGCGGGCGCCGGCTTCGCCATCGCCTGGCCGAAGCGAGCCGGCCTGAGATCTCCCTGACGTGCCACGAGGTCGGACCTCGGGGGCCCGCGGACGGCGCTGGGCGCGTCAGCCTCCGACGAACATCGGCACGCGCGGCGCGCCGCCGGAGAGAGGCAGGCCGTCCCGGACCGCCGGATGGAAGCTGAAGTACCAGTAGCCGGCGTTGGACGGGAACGGCCCCGGCGGGCCGCCGTAGACGACCGGGGAGCGTCGGGTCGGCTCCGTGCCCTGGACGTACAGGTCGTTTTCCGCCGGGCACGCGCCGTTCGCCAGGAGGCCGTCGATGCTGCACACCCGCCGCGCCACGAGTCCGGCCGGGCGTACGAAGCTAGGCCACGGGTGCAGCCCGTAGGCGCGCGCCATGAACGATGCCCAGATGGGCCCGGCGGTCGAGTTGCCATCGCCGCCGATGCTCAGGTGGCCGGTGTCGTCGCCGACCCATACCGCCGCCGCCAGGTGCGGCGAGTAGCCGACGAACCAGCCGTCGAGCCGGCTGTTGCTCGTGCCGGTCTTGCCGGCGGCGGGGAACGTCATGAGCGGGGCCAGGTTCGGCGCGGTGCCGCCTGGCGCCGTGACGCTGCGCAGGAGGTCCGTCATGATCGCTGCGGCGCGGGGGTCGTAGGTCTGCACGGGCGCCGGGTCCTGGTGGAAGACCACGCGGTTCTGCGGGTCGCGCACCTCGCGCACGAGGTACGGACTGACGTCGCGGCCGCCGTTGGCGAGCGATGCGTACACGCGCGCCATTTCCAGCGGCGTCGCCGGATTCGAGCCAAGGACGCTTGTGAGGTTCTGGGCGATCGGTCCCGTGTAGCCCATGCGCCGCGCCTGGGCGATCACCTGCCCGAGGCCGAGCACGTAGGCGAAGCGCGTGGCCGCCACGTTGTCACTGACCGCCAGGGCCTCGCGCATGAGAATTGGCCCCAGGTAGCGGCGGTCCGCGTTCTGCGGCACGTAGACCTTGCCCCCGGCTGCGGGGTAGGTGTAGCGGCGGTCCCAGATCACGCTCGAGGGCGTGTAGCGGCCGGTGAGGAGAAGGGCGGAGTAGAGCGTGGCCTTGAAGCTGGAGCCGGGCTGGCGAAGGGCGTCGACGGCGCGGTCGAACTGGGTCTGGAGGAAGTCGCGGCCGCCAATCAGGGCGACGATGCCGCCAGTTCTGGGGTCCAGGGCGGCGAGCGCGGCCTCCGGCTCGGGCACGCCGGCGCTCGTGGTGTAGGCCACGGACGGCGCGGTCGCGTTGTACGCAGCGCGCGCGGCGAACTGCGTGGCGAGGTCGGCCGTCGTGCGGACGGTGTAGCCGCCATTGGCGAGGTCGGCAACGACGCGAGGCGCCATGGCCGAGAGCTCGCCCAGCGCGTACTGCGTGATGTACGGCGCCTGGTCGAGGGGCGGCGGCGTGCGCGCCCCCGCGAGGCGGACCGGTGCCCGCTCGATGGCCGCGGCCTCCGCTGGGGTCACCACGCCCATGGCCAGCATGCGCTGAGCCACCCAGCCGCGCCGCGAGCGCGCGAGCGCGGGGTGGAGGTACGGGTCGTAGGCCGTCGGCGCGTCCACGAGGCCGGCCAGGAGCGCCGACTGGGCGACGGTGAGCCGCCGGGCCGGGACACCGAAGTAGGTCTGCGCGGCCGTCTCGATGCCATAGGCGCCCTCGCCGAAGTAGACCGTGTTGAAGTACAGCTGCAGGATCCTCGTCTTCGGCAGGTGCGTGGCGAGGGAGAACGTCCAGAACAGCTCCTGAAACTTGCGGCTGAACGTGCGGGCGCCCGTCAGGAAGAGATTCTTGGCCAGCTGCTGCGTGAGCGTGGAGCCGCCCTGGACGATGGCGTGGGCGCGCAGGTCAACCAGGGCGGCGCGGGCGATCGACAAGGGGTCGATCCCCGGGTTGTACCAGAAGGTGTGGTCCTCCGTGGCCACGATCGCCTGGCGCGCCGCAACCGGCACATCGGCGAGGGGAATGGGGCGCCGGTCGTAGCCGCCGAGCACGGCGATCGTTTGGCCGCGCGCATCGACCAGGCGGCTGGGCACACCGAGCGGCGGCAAGTGGAGGGGAGTTACTCCCACGGCCAGGGCGAAGAGCGCCCCACCAGCGGCGAACGCGGCGCCGAAGGACTGCGTTGCGCGCACGGCGAGCGCGGACAGGCGGGGGGGAGGCCCGGGCCGCCGTCCACCACCCGGCGGTCGCCGCCGCCGGGTGGCGCGACCCGGGCGCGCCGCTTCGGGCCCGGGCCGACTGGGCTCGGGTAGCGGCCGGGGCGCCGGCACACCTGGGTCGGGCGTTCAGACACCTCCCGCCGTATTGTTCGGCGGTTTGACGGCGCCGATGCCCGGCGCCTGGTCCCCTGCCTGGGGAGCGAGCCAGCGCTCGACCTGGGAGCGGCAGGTGTCGGCGAGGAGCGCGAGGCGCACACGCCCCGCGCCGCTGAGGGCCTCAAGGCCGATCCCCTTGACCAGCGCGACGATCGTCCCCGCCATGGCAGTCACGTCCGCATCGGCGCGAAACGCACCCTCCGTCACGCCGCGCCGCAGGATGCCGGCAAGATGGTAGCGCCAGCCCGCGTACATGCGCTCCAGGGCCGCGCCCAGCTCGGGGTCGCGCCGGGCCTCGAGCGTCAGCTCGATAAGGGCCGCCGTGGGCGTCAGGCCCTCCTCAAAGCGCCGGACGGCGTCGGCGAACTCCCAGCGTAGCGCGGCCCACGCCCCGCCCCCTGTCGGCTCCGGCCGCCGCGGGCGCCGGAAGTCCGCCTCGATGTGGGTTACGACCGCGCGCACGAGGTGCGCGCGCGATGGGAAGTGGTAGAGAAGCGTCGCGTGGTGGACGCCCGCGGCGGCCGCCACCGAGCGCAGGCGCAGGCCGCCGACGCCGCGCTCCGCGATTTCGTGCACGGCCGCGTCGAGGATGGCGTCCCGGCGCTCAGGCGTGCGCGCTCCGCCGCCGCGGCGCCTAGGCATAGGGGGCGTCGCCACGGGCCCGCACGCCCGGCCCGCCGCTGCTCCCGATCGACATCCCGTAGCCCACCAGGGCGAGCGCGAACCCCACCGACATGAGCATGGAGCTGAAGTCGTGGCCGTAGTTGATGAAGCTCGCGCCCTTTCCGGCTCCGCCCAGCAAACCGAACCGGCCGACGATGGACCAGCCCAGCC
>JAKASY010000245.1 GCA_021817625.1 Bacillota bacterium
TCCGATCTGCTGGGCCGCGATCTGTGCGCCCATCACGCCGCTGCCAAGCACGGCGGCGCGCACAAGGTTTCTCGGCAGCGCGCTCATCGGGCAACGCCTCCCAGGAGCAGGCGCTCCACGTCGCCTGCGATGCTCTCGAGGGGGTAGGGGTGGCGTGCGTTCACCCAGGCGGAGACGCACTCATCGAGGGTGCCGAAGATCATGCGACGCACCACGCGGGCATCCACGTCGGTGCGCAGCGAACCCTCGAGGCGCCCCCTGGTGACGATGCCATCGATGCGCTGGAAGAGGGGCGCCACCGCTTCGGCTACGGCGCGGCGGATCGCCTCGTCGGACTGGCGCAGCTCGACCTGGGCGATGCGTGCCTGCTCCGGCCGGCCGCCCAGGTAGCTTAGGTGGAAGGCGATGAGCGCCCTGAGCTCGTCCAAGGCCGCGACCCGGCCGGCCAGCGACTGTTCGAGGCCATGCATGTACGCCTCGACGCCGGACCGGAAGACCGCCACGAGAAGCTCCTGCTTGTTTCGAAAGTAGAGGTACACGGTGCCGTCCGCGACGCCCGCCGCCTGCGCGATCGCGCTCATGCGGGCACCGTGGTAGCCGCGCTCGGCAAACTCGGAGCGCGCGGCCTCGAGGATCTCGGACTCTCTCCCCGCCTGGGCGACACGCGCCACGAGAGACCTCCTCACATAAATGAATGAGGTCTCATTCGGCGTTGGGCCCGGCCTTCCTGCCTGTGGCTCGTGCGTACCTTACGCGGCCGGGTGGTCGTCGCGCCAGCGCTGGCGCAGGAGGGCCTTCTGGATCTTCCCCGTGCCCGTCTTCGGCAGCTCGGGCAGGAAGACGAAGTGCTTGGGCACCTTGAAGTGGGCCAGAACGCCGCGGGCGTGTGCGGTGAGGGTCTCCGCGTCAGCGCTTTGGCCGGGGCGCAGGGCGATGAAGGCCACGGGCACCTCGCCCCAGCGGTCATCGGCACCCGCGACGACGGCGGCCTCCAGCACCGCGGGGTGCCGGTAGAGCGCCTCCTCGATCTCGACCGAGGCGATGTTCTCGCCGCCGCTGATAATGATGTCCTTCTTGCGGTCGACGATGTTCAGGTAGCCCTCGCTGTCCACGACGGCCAGATCGCCGGTGGCCAGGTAGCCCCCGGCCAGCGCCTTGGCGCTCTCCTGAGGCAGCCTCCAGTAGCCGTCCATGACCTGGTCGCCGCGCACGAGGATCTCGCCAACCTCCTGGCCGTCGCGGCGGACCTCGCTGCCATCCTCGCGCACGACCCGCACGTCGGTGCCGACAAGCGGCATCCCCGTGAGCGAGCGGATGCGGTCCTGCTCCTCAGGTGGCCTCGAGCGCAGGCCGGCCTTGACGGTGGCGACGCTGACGACCGGCGACGTCTCGGTCAGGCCGTAGCCCACCCGGCACTCGGCGCCCGGCAGCATGGCACGCGCCCGCGCGAGCAAAGGCAGGGGCGGCGGCGCGCCGCCAAGCAGGATGAGGCGCAAGCTTGACAGGTCGTAGCCCTTGAAGCCCGGGTACTCGAGGAGGGCACCCAGCATCGAGGGCACGAGCATCACCGTCGTGCAGCGATAGCGTTCGACCGTCGCGCACAGGCTCTCCGGCTCGAAGCGGGGCACCACGATCTGCGGGGCACCGACAGCCACCGATGTCTGCGGGGCTCCCCAGCCGTTGACGTGGAACAGCGGCACGCTGCCGACCAGCGCGACGTCGGCGTCGGTGACGCTCTCGGCGATGATCGACTCCAGGGCGTGGAGGTAGAGGCTGCGGGCGCTCAGCATGACGCCGCGTGGGCGGGCGGTCGTGCCGCTCGTGTAGAAGATCTCGACCACGCTCGTCTCGTCGAGCTCCGTCGGGAAGCTTCGCATCGACTCGCTCGCGGCGATAAGGTCGTCGTAGAGCTGCCATCCGTCGGGAACGGCGCCTCCCTTCGGCGGGTAGGCGAGGATCCGGTGCTCGACCGACGGCGGCACGGGCAGGGCGGCCATGAGCGGGAGAAACTCGGGCGACAGCACGAGCACGCGGGGCGCGGCGTCGGCCATGACGTACGCGATGTCGGCCGGGGCGAGGCGCACGTTCACCGGTACCAGGATCGCCTCGATCGGCAGGTTGGCGTAGTACAGCTCGAGCAGGCGGTGGCAGTTCATGCCCAGGTAGAGGACGCGGTCGCCGCGCTCCACGCCGAGCGCCCTCAGGGCGGTAGCAGCCCGGCGCACGCGCTCGCCGTACTGGCCGAAGGTGAACTCGGCGCCGGCGCAGGCGATGGCCAGCGAGTTTTCATACACGCGCTCGCTGCGCTCGAGAAAGCGCAGCGGCGTGAGCGGTACGTGCAAGCGCTCATCTCCTTACGTGTCTGGCGCGTCGGCGCGGTGGCTGGGCCAGACGCAGGCGGATTCGTCAGGCCGCACGCCGCACCTCCCAAAGCGTCAGCCGAAGGCGCCGGAGCGGGCCGGGCGGGCGACCCCGCTCTGGTATCCTGAACGCGGCGCCGGACCTAGGGCAAGTCGGGGGGATGCGTGTGTCGGCTGCGCTGTTCGACCTGGGTCGCACGCTCGTGCGGGGCGACCCGGCCGTGATGTTCGCGCGCTACCTGCGCGAGCGCGGACGATTCCCCGACGCCTCCTGGCGCCTGCTCGAGGAGGCGCTGCGCGCGTACCATGCCGGTGGCGACCAGGACCAGGCCGTGGATCGCGCGAACGCGGCGTTCGCCAGCGCCTTCGCAGGCCTGCGCCCGGACGCCGTCGCGGAGCTGGCGCGCGACAAGGTGCGCGCCGGCGCCGGGGACGACTACTACGCCTATGCGCGGCCGCTTGTCGCGCAGGTGCGGCGCCTGGGCTACCGGGCGGCGGCGGTCACCGGCGTGGCCGAGCCGCTCGCCTCGGAGATCGCCCGCGATCTAGGCATCGACGAGACATACGGCACCGCCCTCGAGGTGGACGGGGAGGGCCGCCTGACCGGCCGCACCCGCTTCGAGGCGCGACCGGGCTGGAAGCTCGCCCGCGTGCGCCACCTGCTCGACGGGCCTGGGGGAGCGGCGGAGGCGCTCGCCTTCGGCGACTCCGAGGCCGACCTGCCGGTCCTGGAGGTGGTCGGCAGGCCGGTCGTGGTGAACGCGCGGGGGGCGTTCGCGCAGCGTGTGCGGGCCCTCGGCTGGCCGCTCTTCGGCGAGGGCGACGACGTCGCGGGCGCGCTTTCGGGCCTCGTCGCCGGACGGCCCTGGAACGCGGCGCGCACCGGCGCGTTCCAGGGAGCCACGCAGCCTGCTCCCTCGCCGCGCGGTGTCAGGGGCAGGGGTGAGCCGGGCCGCGGCTAGGCAGGATTGCGGGCCATGCCGCCGAGGGAGAGGTACTTCACGTCGAGGTACTCGTCCATCCCGTAGCGGCCCCCCTCGCGCCCGAAGCCGGAGGCCTTGACGCCGCCGAAGGGCGCGCGGGCGTTGGACGGAAGGCCGTCGTTGGCCCCCAGGATGCCGAACTCCAGGCGCTCGGCCAGGCGCATGACGCGCGCCACGTCGCGCGTGAAGTAGTAGGCCGCGAGGCCGTACGGCGTGCCGTTGGCGCGGCGGATCGCCTCTTCCTCGTCGTCGAACACGCTCAGGGGTACGACGGGCCCGAACGTCTCCTCGCGGCTGACGAGCATGTCGTCGCGCACGCCCGAGAGCACGGTGGGTAGGAAGAAGTGGCCGGGGCCGCCCAGGCGATGGCCGCCCAGCACCAGGTCGGCGCCGCTTTGCACGGCGTCGTCGACATGACGCTCGACCTTGGCCACCGCCGCCGCTTCCACGAGCGGGCCGACCTGCACGCCCGCCTCGAGGCCGTTGCCCACGCGCATCGCGCCCAGGCGCTCGGCCACGGCGCGACCGAAGGCGGGTGCGATCGAGCGCTGCACGTAGAAGCGGTTGGGCGACACGCAGGTCTCGCCCATGCCGCGCATCTTGGCGATGAGCGCCTGCTCGACGGCGAGGTCGAGGTCGGCGTCGTCGAACACGATCAGGGGCGCGTGCCCGCCGAGCTCGAGCGAGACGCGCTTCACGGTGTCGGCGGCCTGGCGCATGAGGATCTGCCCGACCTCGGTGGAGCCCGTGAACGAGATCTTGCGCACGCGCGCGTCGGCCATGATCACCGCCGCCAGGGCTGGCGCATCCTGGCCGGCGACGACGGAGAGCACGCCGGGCGGCAGCCCGGCCTCCTCGAACAGGCGGGCCATGGCCAGGGCCGAGAGCGGGGTAAGCTCCGAGGGCTTGACCACCATGGTGCAGCCGCTTGCCAGGGCCGGACCGACCTTGCGCGTGATCATCGCCGCCGGGAAGTTCCAGGGCGTGATCGCGGCCGTGACGCCGACGGGCCGCTTGAGCACGAACAGGCGCTTGTTCGGGTCGTTGACGGCGAGGATGTCACCGTACACCCGGTCCGCCTCCTGGCCGAACCACTCGAGGAAGGACGCGGCGTAGGCGATCTCCCCGCGGGCGTCGGGGAGGGGCTTGCCCTCCTCCATGGTCATGAGCCGCGCCAGCCCCTCGCCCTCTTGGCGCATCATGTCGGCGACGCGCAGGAGGACGGCGCCGCGCTCGTGGGCCGGCCGCGCCGCCCACTCGGGCTGGGCGCGTGCGGCCGCGTCGATGGCGTCCTTCATGTCCTCCGGGCCAGCGTCGGGCAGCTCGGCCACGAGGCTGCCGTCGGCCGGGTTTTCGACGCGGAACCGAGCGCCCGAGCGCGCCTCGCGCCAGGCGCCGTCAATATACAGAGCGTACTCGT
>JAKASY010000246.1 GCA_021817625.1 Bacillota bacterium
TCGCGCGCCCCCGCGGGGAGGGGGTACGGGTAGGCTGGAAAGCGCTGGATGGCCTTGAGCGGCTCTCCGGCCGCGAGCCGCGTGCGGGTCTCCTCCTCCGCGCGCAGGCGGTCGGTCACGGAGGCGGCGACAGCAGCGGCCACGCCGGCGGGCACGACCGCCACGCCGTCCGCGTCAGCGACGACGATGTCGCCGCTCAGCACGGCGACACCGCCGGCGGCCACGGGCCAGCCGAGGCGGCCCTGGGTCGCCTTCGCGGGCCCCCGCGCGCAGGTACCGCGGGCGAACACGGTTACGCTTCCCGACCGGAGCTCCTCCACGTCGCGCACCATGCCGTCCACGACGAAGCCGGCGAGACCGCGCCGGCCGGCCTCGGTGGCAACGAATTCGCCCACCAGCGCGTAGCCCGCGCCGGCTCCGCCGCCCGCGCTCACGACGAGCACGGCCCCCGCAGACGCTGCCCCGAGCGCCTGCGACACCGTGAGATTGTCGCCTGGGAAGGTAAGCACGGTGAACGCCCGCCCCGCCATGCGCGCCGGGCCGCCCACGTGGCGGATGGCGCTGTCCAGGACGCCGGTGCGGTCGAGGGCGTCGGCCAGGACGGTCGTCGGCGCCGCTGCGAGGATCTCCAGGGTCGGGTCATCGACGGCGGGCGCGGGGGCAAAGGCAGGCCACTGCACGGCGGTCGCTCCCTTGGCTCGATCTGGGGCGAGGGTTGTTGTCGCGTCCTAGCCTACCAGAGGGCGACGCGCGCGGACGGCGGCTTGGGGCGCGCGACGGCCACACCGTGGCGCGTAGGGGCGAATCGCGTGCCGAGAGGTGGATGGATGAGGTGAGGAACGTACGACCGCTCCCGACAGGTGCCGCAGCCGGGGCCCTGATGGCTGTCCTCACGGCCTTTCGCGGCCTCGCGGTGGCCGCGCCGCACCGGCCGGCGGGTGGCGTCGCGGGCTGGCGTGTGACGGCACGCCTGCGACTGGCCGCGCGCGACGTCGCCATGGCTCCCGGTGGCCGCCTCGCGGCCGCGCTCGTCGCCCGGCCCACGCCGCGTATCATTTGGATCGACCCGACGAGTGGCCGCGCGGCGGGCAGCGTCGCCCTTCCCGCGGCCCCGACCGAGGCCGTGTTCGACGCGACCGGTCGGGAGCTGATCGTCACGTACGGCGCCTGCGGCTTCGGCCCCGTTCCGTGCGCCAGGACCGCGTCCGCAACGATCCTCCGCAGCGGGGGGCGGTCCTTGCATAGCGTCGCGACCGGCAGCGGCACGACGGTCCTCGCGGCCGTGCCGGGAAGCGCCGATGTGCTCGTCGGCGCGGACGGCGCGGGCACCGTCGACCTCGTCGACGCCGCGAGCGGGCGCATCCTCCGAACCTTTGACGTCGGCAGCGGCATCCTCGGCACCCTGGCCGTGGACGCGGCCGGCACGGAGGCCGCGGTGTCCAACCTGACGGCGGGCACGGTGACGATGCTCGACCTCGTGACCGGTACGGTCGGCGCCGTGGCCAACGTCTCGCAGGAGGTCGGCGCCATGGCCTTCGACAGCGGCGCGCCGTACCTGTTCGTGGGCCAGGCCCAGGGCCAGTCCGTCGACGTGGTGCACACCGTGGGCGGCGCGGTGCCCTACGCCGGCCGCGCCACCGACCAGGTCGGGCCGCTCGTCTACCTGCCGTCGGCACGGATCCTCGTGGCCGGAAGCCTGACCGCCCAGACGATCGTGCTGTTCGACGTTCGTCCGACCGGCTCGATCCTCCCGTCTGGGCCGTCGCAGACCGTCGCGATCGGCGTCCCCGCCGCCGGCCGCATCGCTGCGCTCGCGCCGGCCGTCGGGCAATCGGAGCTCCTGGTCGCGGCCCAGCATGGACTGGGGATACTCGCCGGGCCGACCTTCGCCCCCGCGCAGCGCCTGCTGCCGGCTGCCCTCGGCGGTGAGCCGCTGGCCGTCGACGCCGCCGACGGCGCCCGCGCGATCGTGCTCGCCGGCCCCTATGTCGACATCGTCACCCGCGGAGGACGTTCGTGAGGGCGCGCCGGTGGTCCAGGCGCGGGCTCTCCGCCGCCCTCGCGGCGGCGGTCGCGGCATGGGTGGTGGGCGGTGCCCCCGCGCGCGCCCAGGTGGGCCCCACCGCCACGCCCGCGGGCCCCCGCATCGCGCTGGTCACGGCGTGGGGGCCGACCTTCTGGCGGGCCCTCAGGAGCGGCTCGCCCATGGCGTTCACACCGTCGGGCGACGCCTTCGTGGTCGCCCCCGGCCTCGGCTCGGACCTGCAGGTGATCGAGGAGCTGGCGCCGGATGGCTCCGTGCTGTGGCAGACCTCCGCCTACCAGGAGATCCACTCGCTGGTCAGCTTCGACGGCGGCCAGCGCATCGCGTTCCTCGCCCTGCCCGACCCTTCGAGCCGGCCCTACCATCTGGTGCTGGGCATCCTCGACCCGGCGACGGGTGTGCTTACCCAGACCGCCATCGACTACCGGGCCGGCGGCGGCCTCGTGGGCGCTGGCGGCTACATCGTGGTGCTCGGCAGCTGGCCGGCCACCGGCTTCGCGGCCGTGTTCGACGCCGGCGGCAGCCTCGTGACCTCGCTCTCGCTGCCGGGCTACGCCTCGGCCTTGGCCACCGCCACGGGCGCCGAAGTCCTGGGGTTCGACGGCTACACGACGACGGTGTGGAAGGTGGACGGTAGCACGGGTGGGATCGCCCGGGCTGGCACCATTCCCGCCACGCCGGGCTACGGGCGTAGCTTCGCTGCCCTGGCGGGGGGCGCATTCCTCCAGTTCATCCAGCAGCCTAACGGCAACGGCGACACGGTCGCTGCCTGGGCGCCCCGCGCCAAGGGCTTTCGGGAGGCGTGGGCCTGGCCGGCGAGCCAGCGCGTCGACACGACGTACGGCGACGGCGCGATCGCCCTGTCCGGCAAGCTGGCCGCCCTGCCCACGGTGGGCGGCGTCGACGTCGTGCGCACGGCCACGGGTGCGGTGACCGCCCAGGTCCAGGCCAAGGGCTACGAGATGCGCGTGGTGGGCGCCCAACCTGAGGGCTTCGTGGCCCTGGAGATGCCCTCGGACGCCTTCGTGCGGTCGCTCAGGCCCGACCGCCTGGCAACGTTCAGCTGGCAGGGACGACCGCTCGAGACCGTGACCCTGCCCGCCACGCAAAACCCGGTGAACGAGCCGTTTTACGCCCAGACGGCGAGCGTCGACGGCCTGGTCCTCACCGCGACCAGCCTCGCCGACGACGTCGCCGCGATCGGTGCGCCAACCACAGGCCAGCCGCTTCCGGCCAGCCTGCCCGCGGCCCTTGAGAGCGCGCCCCTGACGCTCGGCTCGGTGCCGCCGACGGTGACATCCCTGGAGGTCGTGGCCGGCGGCCAGGTGGTCGACGCCGCCCACCCGCTCGTGGTCACGGCCGCCGAGGCCGGCAAGGCCATTCCCGTGGCGGTCCTGGGTATGGACAGCGCGGGCAACAACGTGCCGGCCCAGAGCGCCGACCCGTTCACGATCTCGGACGGGGGCGCGGGCGGCACCTTCCTGCCGGCGCCGAACTGGGGCATTCCGCCCGGGGCGCTCGGCGCCTCGCTGACATACGCGAATCCCAGGCCCGGCAGCTACGTCCTGACCGCGACGGCCTCCAATCCGGCCGTCCAGAGCCCTCTGTTCACGCTGTCCAAGGCGGCGCTCGCTCAAGCCTCCATCCAGGTGGTGCTGCACACCAGAGCGGCGCGACCGGGCGAGCGCGTGGACATCACGCCGGTGCCCGGCTCGGACCTCGCCTCCGACGCACCGGTGACCGCGACGCCCGACGGGAACGGCACCTATGTCGCCACGTTCGTGGCCGGCACGACGACGGGCGCAGCTGCCTTCGACGCCATCCTGCCCGGCCGCAAGATCGACCTCGGAGAAAGCCCCGTCCTCAACGTGGCCCGCATCGCCCCGCCCGCACGCACCATGCAGTACTCGTCGGCGGGCCTGAGGCTGACCTTGAGCCCGCAGTCGCCAGGCGACACCCCGATAGGCTTCGTGGTCACGCCCTCGAACGGCGACCCGCCGATCGTGGCCGCCTACATGGGCGTGCCCACGGTTGTCGTGGTGCCCGGCCACGCGCCGCTTTCGGCGACAGTGTCGGCCGTGGACGCGGACGGCGCACAGACCGCCCCGCTCGGCGGCGGGGTCGGCTAGGCTCCTGTCGCCGCCGCGCAGGCCGGACAGCGGCCCGCGGCCGCGCCGACGGGCCTTGCCCTACCTGTCGGCCGAGGCCTCGTCGATCGTTACGCCGGCGCCGGTCTCGCTGCCCCGGTAGTACCAGAGGAGGGCGCCCGACAGGCCGATCGCCCAGATGAGCATGTTGAACAGCATGGCCCCGCGCAGCGACAGGCCAAGGGCGATGTAGATGGTCGGGATGTAGAGGCCGATGGACACGAAGCGCACGACCGCGGTCAGGGTGCCGCGCAGGTGGGTCGGCCAGACCTCGGACTTGAGCGTGTCCTCGGTCAGGTACGCCACGTTCACGAACAGGTTCAGGACCACGAGCAGTGTCCAGAACAGGGCGAGAGACTTGCTCCAGGTCCCCACCGTGAGAAAGATCACGATGGTTGCCAGAAAGCTCCCCGTGTAGCCGACCATGAGCAGCCAACGCCGGCTCAGGCGGTCGGCGAAGAGGCCGAAGAAGCCGGACACAAAGCCCACGATGGCGGCGACGAGGATGATATCGGCGGTCAGGTTCTTAGATCG
>JAKASY010000247.1 GCA_021817625.1 Bacillota bacterium
CGCCGCCGCTCGGCGGCCACGGCACGGCAGGCGGCGTGGCCGCAGCCGGAGTTGTAGCAGGAGGCCCGGCCGTGCCAGTCGTAGCGCCCCTCGGGATGGCGCCGGCCGACCCCGCGGCGCCACCGCTGGCGGGCAATGCGGGCCGTATGGGCCGACCGGCAGTCGTCGCAGCGGCAGCCGGCGCGATAACGGGTCGCGCTCCCGTGCGGCTTCGGCCAGTCCGCCCACGTCGACATGGGTTCAGGGTAGCGCGAGGGCTGCGACGGCCCGACGCGGCGCGGGGCGCGGGGGGTCCACGGGAGTGCACGGGCGCCAGGCCGTCCTGATGGGCCCCAGGGGCGCTCGTGGGCATCCCTGAGGGGCCGCGAGCCGGCGCCGAACGGCCGAGGACAACGTGGCCCGTCCTACTCGGCGTTGTTCTCTCACAGGCGATCGATCTGTGAGGAGAGTTGGCGGACCTGGGCCTGTCGTTTCACGATCTCGGTGTCAAGCTGCCGCTCGGCGACATCCCACCTACCCCGGCTCCTCAATCCACCACGGACAATGTCCAGGATCGGCGACAAGGCGTCGTCCGCCGCGGTACCTACCATCCACCGCCGCAGAGAGCGAATGAATCGCTGTTTCATGTATTTGAGATGGGCAGGCGCGCTGCCGTCCATCTGCCCAGCCCGGGCGGACTCGTCAGCGCCCCGGAGTTCAAGAAAACAATCGAGGCTGTCATGAATCGCGTCGATCTCCCGTGCAATCCGCGACCTGTGCTCGTAAAGCATTGATGCTTGGAGTATGCGTCTCAGCTCCCGCGTAGCCGCTCGACCCTCCCGAACGGACTTCCATGCAAAGACGAGGGCAACCAGTGCGGTGGATGCGGCAACCGCGGCCGCAACCGCAGCGACAACCTCAAGAGCCTTCATAGCCTTGCGGTACCAGCTCCCCACCCACTCCGACTCGGCGTCGCGCTAGACCCAGCCACGTCCATGGCGAGCTGCGCGCGCCAGGGGGTAGCGGGGGCCGGGGCCCCCCCGCGCCGGGGCACGCGCAAGCGGATGCGCCTCCGCCCCCGGATCGTGTCGCGAATGGACGTGGTCACGCGGGGACCTCCGTGTGTGGCCGATGGCCGGTCCGGGCGTCAGTCCCGGGCCGGCCCCTCCGTCGGGATGGCCGAGCGGGCGTCCGCGGCCGGGACCGGCCGCGCCCCTGCCTCCCCCGCGCTCACGGCGCGGCCCGGTCGCCGCGGCCCCCGGCCGCGAGCTGGGCGGCGAGCGCGCGCCCCTCCCCGACCGGCAGGTGGGGCCAGATTCGCCCCAGCCCGGCGGCCACCTGGCGGCCGGCGAGGGTGAGGGTCAGCCCATCGGCGTGGTGTTCGACCCGGCCGCGGCCCACGCCGACCTCGAGGGCGGCGAGCTGGGCGCGGTCGAGGCCGGCCACCGTGAGGACGGGCTCGGGGGCGCCGGCCAGCCGCAGCCGGCCGCCGCGCCAGGCGTCGGCGACGAGCCCGGCGGCCACGGCCAGGGGCGGCGCGGGGCGGGGCCGCCGGGGCGCGGTCATCCGGCCGCTGGCGGTCCGGGGGGCGGCGGGAGCGCCCGGAGCCGGGGCGCCAGCCCGGCCGGGGCCCCTCGGTGCTCCCAGACGTCGGCGGCGTGCCAGGCCGCGCCGGCCAGGGCCACGAGCCCCCCCTGACGGCGGGCGACGACGACGAGCCCCCCGACGACGACGACCGCCACCCCCACCGGGGCGGCGACGGCCAGGACGACGATCACCCCCGCCAAGGCGGCGGCCCCCCCCACCGCGGCGACGGCGAGGAGCAGGGCGGCGACCGCCCGCAGCCGGCGGCTCCAGCGGGCGCAGCCGGCGACGAAGCGGTCCGGCGGGCGCCCGGCCGTCACGGGGGCCCCTCCTCGGCCGGCTCGGTCGGCGGGGCGGGCACCGGACCCGCGGGCGGAGCCCCGGGGAGGCCAGGCGGCGGCTGGCGGAGCCGGTGCCACACATAGACGCCGAGGCCGAGCAGGACCGCGGCGACGACCCCGACGACGACGGGCCCGATCCAGGGCGGCAGCTCGGCCGGCGTATCCGCCTCGAGGGCGGAAGCCTCGCCCCGGGCCTCGGCACGCTTCGCCCGCAGGCGCTCGCGGTCCGCCCGCCGTTTGGCCTCCGGGTCGGCATAGGGCATATCGCCCCCAGTATGCGCCCCGTCGCCCCTGCACAGATGTAAGGCGTCGCTTTTGCGCCGATGCGCGGCGTCGCCGATGCGCGGCGTCGCCGATGCGACTCGGCGGACCATCGCAGCGGCGGGACGGCGTGGAATCGCCCCGGCGCCCCGTCGGGCCGTACACTCCCCGACGCTGACACGCGTCGCCCCTGTCCATCCCCGCCAGCCCAGAGGGTCGCCCCTGTGATCCTGACCATCGCCAACCTCAAGGGCGGCAGTGGCAAGACGACGACGGCGGTCTATCTCGCCGCCGGCCTGGCCGCCACCGCCCGCACCCTGCTCGTCGACGCGGACCCGCTCGCCTCCGCCCTGACCTGGGCGGACCTGGCGGACGGGGCCCTGCCCTGCCCGGTGGTGGGTCTCGCGGTGCCCCGGCTCGACCGGCGGCTCCCGGCGGTGGGGGAGGGCTACCGGCACGTCGTGATCGACTGCCCGCCGGACGTGGCCGAGATCACCGCCGGGGCCGTCCGAGCGGCGGACGTGGTCGTGGTGCCGCTGGCGCCCACGATCCTCGACGTGGCGCGGCTGGCGCCGACCGCCGACCTGATCGTCGAGGCGTCCGCCGGCCGGGACCGGCCGCCCGCGGTGCTGGCGGTCCTGACGCGGGCTCGCCCCCGGGTCCGCAGCCGCGCCGCGGTCCGGGCCCAGCTCGAGGCGGACGGCTGGGCCGTCGCCCCCGACGACGTGCCGGAGTGGGAGGCGATCGCCCAGGCGGCCGGGACCACCCCCCGTGATCTGACGCCCTATGCCTCGGTGCTGGCCGCGGTTCGGGCTCTGGCCTCGGGCCGGCGGGCGGCGGCATGAATCCCGCCGAGCGACGGCCCGACCTGTCGGCCCGGTTGGCGGCGGTGACCGGCTCGCGGGCGCGACGGCCCGACGCGACGCCGGCGTCCCCCGAGCCGGTGGGGGAACGGGAGCGGACCTACCGGGTGACGGTCGAGGTTCCGCGAAGGCAGCACCGGCAGCTCCGGCTCTGGGCGCTCGACCATGACGCGGACGCGTCGGCGGTGGTGCGCGCCCTCCTGGCGCAGCTCGAGGCGGACCCGGCCCTCGCGGAGCGCATTGCGGCCGCGGTCCGCCGGCCGCGGCGCCGGCCACGGGGCGGCGGCGAGGGGGTGGGCCCCGCCTAGCGGGCCGTCGCCTCGCGGCGGAGCCGTTCGTACTCGGCCAGGCGGACGCGCTCCGCTGGCGGCCAACGGTTGTCCCCGGCCATCTTGTGCGGCTTGCACAGGGCGCAGCTCCGCCGCTTCCGCTTCGCCCGCTTCCGCATCGGCCCTCCTCCGGCCCCTACGGGCCTGGCGCTTGCCCACGGTCCGGGACTCGCACCGCCGGCGGCCACTGCCGGGCCGCACGGCGGAAGTATTCGCCCCGGGCCGCACTCTGTCACCGCCTCAGGGGGGCGGCCCGTCCTGCCCTGGCGGCCGGGCATAGGCAATGTCGCGTGGCGCGACCGCGAGCACCACGACCGTCCGCGTTGCGCGCTCGAGCCGGAAGATCACACGCCAGCCGCCGACCCCGGGCCTGAGGCGGAAGTGATCCGCCGGCCAGTCGCGGAGCGGGACCACGTTCCCGTACGGGAGCCGCTTGACTGCCCCCTCGACCCGGGCCCGTCGAGCCTTGGTGAGCCCCTTCAGGCCGGACCGGGCTTCAGGCGCCCAGGTAATCCGCCAGGGCTCAGGCTTCGGCAGTGTCGCGCTCGGCGTCGAGCCACGCCTCGACCTCTTCCGTGGTCATCAGCGGCTCCCCGGCGGCGATGGCCCGCTCGGAGGCCTCGACCTGCCGCCGCTCCTCGTCGGACAGCGGCTCGTCGTCGTACGGGGCCGCCCCGAGGACCGCGAGCATCGGGTCGCGCGCGCCTCGCACGTAGGTCGTCACCGGGGCGACCGACTCGTCCGGCAGCCGCGTGAGGAGCTGGCGGAGCTGGGCGCTCGCCGTGTTCATGCGTCATCCCCGCCGACCGTGGCGTGCCGCTCGCCCTCCCAGGCATCCGCCAGCGCCTGGAGGGCCGGACCCGGCGCCGGCGAGCCGAGGGCGGCGCCGAGGCGGTCCCACGGCACGCCCCGGTGGCTGAGCGCGAGGGCCCGCCGGAGGATGGCCGTCACCGGGGCGACCGACTCGGAGGGCAGCTCGTCGACAACGCGGCGCAGTTCCTCGCGGTCTACATGCACGGCCACTAGCCGGCCCTCCGTACCCGCGTTCGCGTCATCGCCCACATGGCTGCATGCTCGCCGAGGATGGCGAGGCGGCGCCACCGCTCCGGGTCGGAGCGGGCCGCCAGCGCTTGCAGCCCGCCAGCGGCGAGCTGCCATCCCGAGACAGGACGGATCGCGTAGGGGTCGACCGCTCCGGGCCGGATCGCGGTCACCGGCTCGACGGGGCGCCCGTCGACGAGCCGGCGGAGCTGGGCACGGTCAGCGATCACGGGCGGGCCTCCGCCGGCACACGCCCGTCCGCGGCCCCGGCCGGGACGGGCGCGCTGGGATCGTCGCAGTAGCACACGCGGAGATC
>JAKASY010000248.1 GCA_021817625.1 Bacillota bacterium
AGCCGGCTGGAGCGGCGCGAGGTGCCGAGCCTGGCCGATCTGGCCGAGCGCCAGCGAGAGGCGATGCGCGAGGACCTGCGCGCGGCGGTGGCCGAGGGAGACCTGCCCGAGTACCGGAGCCTGGTCGATGAGCTGCTCGAGGACCTCGACCCCGTGGACATCGCCGCCGCCGCGCTCAAGCTCCTCGCGCGGCGCGATCGCGATCGCGACACGCGGGAGGAGGCCGTGGACTTCGGCGACACGGGAGCCGAGCCCGGTATGGTGCGCCTGTTCATCAACGTCGGCCGGGCGCAGCGGGTCGGCCCGGCGGACATCGTGCGCACGATCGCGGCGGAGAGCGGCATCCCCGGGAGCGTCATCGGCATGATCGACATCTACGATCGCTTCACGTTCGTCGAGGTTCCGAAGGAAGTGGCGAGCAAGGTCCTGCACGCGATGGAGCGCGCCACGATCAACGGCCGCATGATCAACGTCGAGCCCGCGAAGCCCCGCATGTAGGTTGGACGTCCGCCGACGCCGCCCGGCCGCGGGCGGCGTCGGCGCGTCTCGGGATACGCCTTGCCAGGCCCTCAGCGCGTCGTCCAGGGCGAGTCCTTGAGACCGCCATCGCCGCCCTCCCGCAGCGCTAGGCTGGTACGGGCCTGCATGGTAGACTCGCGTCGAACGGCCATATAAGGAAGGCGGGGTTTCATTGCTGGACCGGCGGCACGCCCTCGAGTCCGCCCTGGCGCAGATCGAGAAGCAGTTCGGCAAGGGCTCGATCATGCGCCTGGGCGAGGACACGACGCGGCTGGCGATCGAGGTCATACCGACCGGTGCGATCACCCTGGACATCGCCCTCGGGGTGGGCGGCGTGCCGCGCGGGCGGGTGGTCGAGATCTACGGGCCGGAGTCGTCGGGCAAGACGACGGTGGCCCTGCACATCATCGCGGAGGCCCAGCGCATGGGCGGCGTGTCGGCGTTCATCGACGCCGAGCACGCCCTCGACCCGCTGTACGCGAGAAACCTCGGCGTGAACATCGACGACCTTCTCATCTCCCAGCCCGACACGGGCGAGCAGGCGCTCGAGATTGCGGAGGCGCTTGTGCGCAGCGGCGCCGTGGACGTGATCGTCGTGGACTCGGTGGCCGCGCTCGTGCCCAAGGCGGAGCTCGACGGCGAGATGGGCGACTTGCACGTGGGCCTGCAGGCCCGGCTCATGTCGCAGGCCCTGCGCAAGCTCACCGGCGCGATCTCCAAGTCGAAGTGCGTGACGATCTTCATCAACCAGATCCGCGAGAAGGTTGGCGTCCTGTTCGGCTCGCCCGAGACCACCTCGGGCGGGCGCGCCCTCAAGTTCTACGCGAGCGTGCGCATGGACGTCCGACGCACCGAGAGCCTCAAGCAGGGCCAGGACGTGATCGGCAGCCGCACGCGCGTGAAGATCGTCAAGAACAAGGTGGCGCCGCCGTTCAAGCAGGCGGAGTTCGACATCATGTACGGCACGGGGATATCGCGCGAGGGCTGCCTCGTCGACCTCGCCACCGACAGTAGCATCATCCAGAAGAGCGGCGCCTGGTACGGCTACGGCGACCAGCGTCTGGGGCAGGGTCGGGACAACGTGCGCGACTTCCTCAAGGCGAACCCGGAGCTGGCCGGGGAGATCGAGCGGCGGGTGCGCGATCTGCTCATGCCGCCGCGGCACGCCGAGGCAGCGCCCGCGGCCGGGGCGGCCGAGCCCGAGCCGGCGCGCGTCGGTGAGCGCTAGTCGGAAGAGCCGGGCCGAGCCCGCGGTCCCCGAGGACGAGGCCCGGCTGTACAGCCGGGCCTTGCGCCTTCTCGCCGCGCACGACCGCACGGCCCTAGACCTGCGGCGCCGCCTGGAGCGGCACGGCGAGCCCGGGACCGTGACTCGCGTTCTGGCCCGGCTCGAGGGCCAGGGCTACCTGGACGACCGGCGCTTCGCGCAGGCCTGGACCGAGCGTGAGGCGATCGAGCGCGGGGCGGGCGCGCGCTTGGTGCGCGCCGGTCTGCGGGCACACGGCGTGGGCGAGGCGATCGTGGCGGAGGCGGCGGCGCGAGCGGGCGATGCCGAGGCCCAGACGGCGCTCGCGCTGGCGCGCAAGGCCGCGGCGCGAATGGGAGGCCTGCCTGCCGAGACGAGGGTGCGGCGGCTGGCGGCGCAACTGGCCCGGCGGGGCTACCGCCCCGCAGTGGTCTACCAGGCGGTGCGCGCCGCCCTCACGGACGCCCGCCTGGGGGAGGCCGGCGAGAGCGCGCTCGAGGGGCTGGCCGCGGTGGACGACTCGGCCGGCCCCGATACGGGCGCGGAGGATGAGCCCGGGGTGTAGGCGGCTGCCCGTCGAGTCGGCCGTCGTGCCTAGCGCCGGTCGAACAGCGCCTCGGTCGGGGCGTCGAACAGTCCCGGCGGGTAGTACGGCACGAGCACGGCCACCTGTTCTGGCGGCATGTACACGAGCTCGGACGCCTCGCCGTCGACGGGCGCGAGGCTGCCGCCGACGGCTCGGCAGGCGAACACGGCCACCGTGTACTCGACCTCGTCGCCGTTCGGGTAGCGCGAGCGCATGCGGCGGCCGCCGAACACCCCGAGCAGGCGCTCGGGCTCAACGAGGAGTCCGGTCTCCTCGCGCACCTCGCGCACCACCGCCTCGGCGGGCGTCTCGCCCGGGTCGATCGCGCCGGCGGGGAGCCCCCATGCGCCGTTGTCGGACCGCCGCTCGAGGAGAATGTCGCCCTGAGTGTCGCGCACGATGGCGGCCACACCAGGCGCGAGCACGAGGCGCGGGCCGATCAATCGGCGCAGGTCTCGCATGTAGTCCGAGATAGGCATCGCTAGGCTCCTCGAGTTGCGGCTGAGGGCAGCGAGCCCATGACCACGCGATAGCCGCTCCGTCGCGCGGCCACCTCGACCCGCGGCAGGGACGTGGCCAGGAGCGCGCGCAGCGTGTCAGCGCCCTGGGCGGTGCGGCAGACGAACCAGAACGACCCGCCCGGCCGGAGGTGATCGGCCGCGCCCGTGAGCCAGGGTCCGTAGACGGCCCGCCCGGCGCGGATGGGTGGGTTCGTCGCGATCAGGTCGTACGCGGGGCGCTCGCGCCACTGCGCCGCGACGTCGCCGACGACGACGTGGGCGCGCGCGAGGTCATGGTGCTGGGCGTTCGCACGCGCCACCAGCGCGGCGCGCTCGTTGAGCTCGAACAGGTCCACGTCCGCTGCGGGAAAGCGTCGCGCCAAGACCAGGCCGACCGCACCGTAGCCGGCACCGAGGTCCGCGATGCGGCCCGGTGGCGGTATGTCCCGGCCGGCGCAGTGGGCGAGGATGGCCTCGAGCAGGAGGGCCGTTCCCGGGTCCAGGCGGCGCGGCGAGAAGGTGTGGCTGGCCGTGGCGAGCGTCATGGGCTCCGCCCCGCGCACGCGCACCTCGACCGTGCCCGGGCGCACCTCGTCGCCGGGGGACGGGTTCCAGTAGCCGCCGCCCGCCGCGTCGCCCCCGCGCCCGCGCGTCACCGCGCGAGGGCGGCCGACGCGCTCGCGTGGAAGAGGTGGGGCACGAGCGCGCCGACGCCGATGCCGACGACGGCGGCCACGGCCGCGACCAGCAGGAACGTGAAGCCGCTGCCCCACCAGGTGCCCTTGGCCACCGTGGACTTGAGGGCGCCGAGGCCGAATGCGGCGATTGCCGACAGGATGATCGCCAGCCTGAGCGCGGCGGACGTCGAGCTAAGCACGAGGTACGGCAGGACCGGCGGCACCGAGCCCAAGAGGACGGCCAGGGCCATGATCCCGGCGTTGCGGGCCGGGTTCTCCTCGCTCGAGCGGATGATCCCGAGCTCGTCGCGCAGCATGAACTCGAGCCAAAGGTCGTGGTTTTGCGCAAAGCGGCGCTTGATCATCTCCACCTCGTCCGGCGCGAAGCCGTATCCGGTGTAGATCTCCTCGATCTCTCGCATCTCGTGATCCGGCACCTCTTCGATCTCCCGGCGCTCCCGCGCCACCTCGGCCGCGTAGAAGTCGTTCTCCGAGCGACTGCTGAGGTAGCTTCCAAGCGCCATCGAGACCGTCGCGGCGATCACGGCCACGAGCGCGGCCATGACCACGTGCAGGTGGCCGAGCCCTGAGGCCGTGACGCCGGCCACGATGCCCAGCATGGAAACGAGGCCGTCGTTCACTCCGAACACGGCCTCGCGCAGTACGGAGCCGTAATCGGTGTGCCAGGTCTCGCCGTGGTAGTCGCGCGGATGCACCAGCTTGGGCGCGCTCGCCTGCACGGGCTGCATGCCTCCTCCCGACGAAGTAATGCTGCTCGCCGCTAGGATATCGCTCCCGTCGGAACCTGTCGCGCTTTGGACGTCGAACGGCGCGGGCAGGAGAATGCCCGGCCGGCGCGAAGTTCGTGGCGCGAAACGACGGGCGGTTGCGCCGGCCGCGAAGGGGGAGGGGCAACTTGGCAGGGTCCATCTCCGTGGCGCGCCAGTACAGCGTGCTCATCGCCACGATCCTTCGGTTTCCCGAGGTGGCGAGCGTCAGCGTGGATCCTTTCGCCCGCGAGATCCGAACCCAGTTCCTCGTGCGCAGGGCGCTTGCGCCCGAGGAGGCCACGACGCTGCGAGACCGGCTCACCGAGGCTCTGGACGGCTACGCTGCGCTCGAGCACAAGGCGGGGCCGATGCGGGATCTCGCCCTCCACGGCGAGGGCACCCACAGATCG
>JAKASY010000249.1 GCA_021817625.1 Bacillota bacterium
TGGGCACGATCACGTGATCGTGCCCATGACCAGGAGCACGTCGGCCTGCCGCGGCGAGAAGCGCAGCACCTCGGAGCCGAAGCGGGCGATGTCGTAGCGGGGCGAGGCGACCGCCATGAACTCGATGGCGCAGCAGGCCGTGCCGAACGGAAGAGGCCAGAGCGAGCCGCTCTCCGCCCAGCGCCGGAGCGCGTCGAGGCGCGTCGTCAGGAAGTTCTGCGGGGCGTCGGTCATGATGGCCTTGCTCGTCGTTGCCGTACCTCCATTGCCAGTGTGCGAGAAGCGGGGCCCCATCGCGGCCGGCCATTTGGAGCGAGTGTACGGAGCGCGCGCCGCCGCAGTTGTGACCTTCGTCACCAGACCGCGGGGTCGCGCCGAGCCGGTGCGCAGCGCGCCGGTGACTAGCGTCACGTCGTCTCGTTGAGCCGGGCGTCATGCTGAGCGCGAGAAGAGCCGCCGCCCAGCGGCGGCGAAGAGGAGGATCGAGCATGAGCGATCTCGCGTTCGAAGCCGCGGTGATCTGGCGCGGACCGGCGGGCGAGCGGCGCGGCACGGTGGAGACAGGCGGCCAGACGGTCGGGTGGTCGGTGCCCTCGTCCATGGGCGGCCTGGGCGAAGGCACGAGCCCGGAGGAACTCCTCTTAGCGGCGGTGGCCACCTGCTACAGCGCCACCCTGGGCGGCGCCCTGCGTCAGGCGAAGCTTCCCGCGGGGGAGATCCGGGTGCGCGTCAAGGGGCTGGTGTCCGGCCACCCGGCGACCACCCGCTACGAGCGTATCACGGTGAGCCCACGCATCGCCGGCGGCGACGCCGGGCGCGTGGCGGAGTACCGGCAGGCAGCGGAGGAAGCACACGACCGCTGCTTCATCGGCTCCATCGTGCGCAGCCAGGTGGAGTACGCGGTCGGCGAGGTCGAGGTGGCCTAGCCGCAACCGCGCAGGCAGGTGATGGTGATGCCGATCTACACGAAGACCGGCGATGCGGGTATGACCGGCCTGTGGCGAACAGGCGGGCCGGCGGCCAGGATCGGCAAGCACGCGCCGCGCGTGGAGGCGTACGGCAGCGTGGACGAGGCCAACTCGGCCATCGGCCTGGCCAAGGCGCTCCTGCCCGCAGCCGAGCGCGACGCGCGCGCTCTGCTCGACGAGATCCAGTTCGACCTCTTCAGGATCGGCACCGAGCTGGCCGATCCTGACCTCGGCCCGGGCGCAGAGCGCATTGGGCCGGGCGACGTGCGCTTTCTCGAAGGGGCGATCGACCGCGAGCAGGACGCGCTCCCGCCCCTGAACCGCTTCATCCTGCCCGACGGCACGCCGGCCGCCGCCGCCCTCCAGGTGGCTCGCGCCGCGGTGCGGCGGGCCGAGCGCGCGACCGTGCGCCTCGCCGTCGGCGGCGCGGCGCGCGTCTGGGTCAACCCGGACACGCTGCGCTATCTCAACCGGCTGTCGGACCTCTTGTACGTCGAGGCGCGGGCCGTGAACTTCCGCGCCGGCCACACGGAGACGGCGGTCCACCAGGGGCCGCCCCGGCCCCTTCCGTGACGGGCATCGACGACACGCGCCTGGCGCGCGAGCTACACAGGCTGGGCGCCGGGCCCGTGGTCGTGGGCGAGCCGCTCAGCCGCCACACGACGTTCCGGCTGGGTGGACCGGCCGACCTGTCGGTCTGGCCGCCGCATCTCGAGGCGCTGGTCGCCTGCCTGCGCTTCCTTCGCATGTGCGGCGTGCCCGCCCTGGTGGTGGGCGCCGGCTCGCACCTCGTGGTGCCGGACGCGGGCGTGCGCGCCGTCGTCGTGCACACCAGCAGGCTGACCGGCCTACGGGTGCGCGCAGCGCAAGGCGAGGTCTGGGCGGAGGCCGGCGCGCCGCTGGCCGCTCTAGCCACCGCGGCGCTGCGCGCCGCCCTCGCTGGCCTGGAGTTCGCCGCCGACATACCCGGGCGCGTCGGCGCCAGCGTGGCGATGAACGCAGGGGCCTACGGCGTGAGCCTGGGCGAGCGCCTGCGCGAGGCCTGGGTGCTCGACCCCACGGGCACGGTGGTATCCCGGGTCGGGCCGGCGGCCTGCGGCTTTCGCCCGCACGAGAGCGCCCTCCTCAGGAGCGGTGCGACCGTCCTCGCGGCCACGTTCGCGCTCACCCCAGCCGACCGGCGCGACATTGCGCGTACGATGTCGGCGCTCGCCCGGCGCCGGCGCGCCCGCCAGCCGCGCGGCCGGCCGACGTTCGGCTGCATGTTCGCAAACCCACCCGGAGAGAGCGCCGGCGCCCTGATCGACCGCGCCGGCCTGAAGGGCAGGCGCCTGGGCGGCACGCGCATCTCCGAGCGCCACGCGAACTTTGTCCTGAACCTCGGGCACGCGCGCTACGCGGAGGTCGTGGCCCTTATGGACCTCGCCCGTGCGCGCGTGCGCGCGACGTACGGCATCGAGCTGCGACCCGAGGTGCGGGTCGTGGGCGAAGACGGCGCTGCCGTGCATGCGTGACGCCGGTCACGGCGCGGGGCGCGGACCGCGGCTACGCTCACGTCGCGTGCCGTGTCCGGCACGAAGTAAAGGGGGGGACGCGTGTATGGCCACCGGCGATCGCTCGCAACCGGGCGATGAGCGGCCCCTCCTGGCGATCCTGGACCGAAGCCTGCGCGCCCTGGGGGACGCGGGTCAGCACGACCTCGCCTGCCGGCTCGCGGCGGAGGCCTGGGCGTACCTCCACCACGCGGACGCGGACGCGGCCGAGCGCCTCAACCGCACCATGCACTACCTCGTCGCGCGCGCAAAGCGGCGGCCGTCCGGTACGGCGCGGCCGCCCGCGTAGCTTAGGGCGCGGCGCTCGCGGGCGCAGGCGCTCGGCGCAGCCGGCCGTCAGGCGTCCTGGGCCAGGCGGCGCAGCGCCGCGAGGTCGCGCACGCGGACCCGCCGCAGGCCCAGCTCGACGATGCCCTGGCTCTGCCACTGGCTGAGGTGCCGGGTCACCGTCTCGCGCGCCATGCCGGCCACCTCGGCGAGGTCGGCGTGGGATAGCGCGACCACGGGCGCGCGGCCGGCCCGGGCACCGGAGTCCGCGGCGATGCGCGCCAGCGCGTCGGCCAGCCGCACGCCCGATCGCACCGCCGCGCGCTGACCGGAGTACGCCCGGTGCAGGCGGCGCGCGAGGTCGTAGAGCAGCGACACCGCGATGTCCGGATGGGCGCGGAGGACGCGCTCGAGGTCGCGCGCCAGAAGCGTGGCGTACTCGACCGTCCCAAGGGCCACCGCGCTCACCGGGCAGGTGGCGCTCTCGATGAAGAAGAGGGCATTTCCCGGTCCGAGCACGTCGACGATCGCCACGGTCCCATCGGGAGCGGCGTACTCCAGCTTCACCTGTCCGGCGGTGAGAAGCACCAGACGGCGCGCGGGATCACCCTGGTGGAACAGGAACCTGCCGCGCTCCGCCCGGTGCCGAATGGCCCTTTCGGCCACGAGCTGTGCCTCCGCTTCGGTGAGGCCGGAGAACAGATCAAACGCGCACACCTGGCTTGCCAGCAACGCGTTTCCCTCCTACATGCGGGCAGTCGTCGACCGCACTCTTCTCCTCGCAGGTGACCCGGCGCGCCGGCGCCCCACCGCGGTGACGGATCGCCGCCGGAGAGCACGTGCGCGCAGGAAGGACACACCGGGCTAGGAAAATCATAGCCGTCCGACCCGGGTCCTTCGACACGGTCGATCGGTGCCTCGACCAGCGCGAACGGCGCGCGCGCACGGGGCCGAAAGACCATGCCGCTCGGGCCGTTCGACCACCCTACCAATGCGGGCCGCGCGCGCCTTCCCGGCGAGGCGGCCGGGCGCCGACCGCACCGCGCCAGCCTGTGGCCGGCGAACAGGGCGAACGCCCATGGCTCGCCGTTCCGCCCTTTCTGCCCGCCTACGGCCGGTAGTAGGCGGCGTTCTTCTGCACGTAGGCGAGCAGGTGCTCGGGCACCTCGTCGCCCGGATAGATGGCCTCGACCGGGCACTCCGGCTGACAGGCGCCACAGTCGATGCACACGCCCGGGTCGATGTAGAGCTGGTCGGCCTGTGCGAAGGCCTCATCGTCGGGTCCGGGGTGGATGCAGTCGACCGGGCAGACAGCGACGCACGAGGCGTCCTTCACACCGATGCAGGCCTCGGTGATCACGTAGGCCGTGGCGGGCACCTCCTCAACGAATGTCGCATTCGACTTCGCGCTCCCATCTTGCATCCAGCGAACTGCCGCTCCGTGACCGCGATCACCGCGGCCGCGCCGCCGCCGCCTGCATGCTGGGCCAGGGAGGCGGACGCGGCGTGGGCAAGCTGGTACAGGCGGACGTGCTTCAGGCGCTTTCCGGCCTCGTTGTCGATGGTGTCGAGCCGCTCGCGTCGGGCTACGTGCAGGACGTCGCGATCGAGTGGCATGCAGACGTCGCATACGTGGGCGTGCACGTCGACGAGCTGTGGTCGGGTCACGCGCCCAGCGGGGCCGCCATGGCGGCCATGCGCGAACGCGTGCTCGGCCTCGCCTGCGTGGGCGCCGCCCGCATCATCCCCCGCAGCGCCGAGCGCGCGGCGCAGGCGCGCGCCATCGCGCAGCGCGGGCGTCGCGCACAGGAGCCGCCGGCGCTGCCACCCGGCGTGCGCCTGGTGGCCGTTGCGAGCGGCAAGGGCGGCGTCGGCAAGTCGACCGTGGCCGTTCACCTCGCCCTCGCAG
>JAKASY010000250.1 GCA_021817625.1 Bacillota bacterium
GAGCACGTGGTCGACCGCCCCGGCGCGGTCGAGCCGCTCCGTGTCGACCAAGAGCTCGGGCGACTCAGGCTCCTCGTACGGGTCCGAGATGCCCGTGAAGGACTCGATCTCGCCGCGGCGAGCCTTGGCGTAGAGGGACTTGGGGTCGCGCTCGGCGCACTGGTCGAGCGAGCAGCGCACGTACGTCTCGATGAAGTCGTCCACCGTCTCCCGCGCGATCGCCCGCATCTCCTTGTACGGCGAGATGAGCGACACCAGCACGCTCACGCCGTGGCGGTTCAGGGTCGCGGCCACGTAGGCGACGCGGCGGGCGTTCTCGACGCGGTCCTGGCGGCTGAAGCCGAGGCCGTGGGACAGCTCGCGCCGGACCTCATCGCCGTCCAGCCACGCGACGCGCATGCCGCGCCGCCTCAGGTCGGCCGCGAGCGCCTCGCACAGCGTGCTCTTGCCCGCGGCGGACAATCCCGTGCACCAAAGCGTAAATGCGCGATCAGGCAACAGGGGTCACCTCCACGATTGGTTCGCCCGGGACCTCGCCGTCGAGGCCGAACGGGCGGAGAAGGGTGGCTGCAACATCCAGGATCGAGGCCTCGCCCGTGACGCTCGTGCGTACCGCGCCGTCGGGCGACCAGGCGAGGAAGACGCCGAGGCGGTCATGGTTGGCCCCGTCGGGCCCTGTGTCATTGGCCAGCGTGTAGATGTCTTCGTGGCCCACGCTGGCCAGAGCCCGCCAACCGAGGCTGCCCAGGTACACCATGAGGTCGGGGGCGATGGCCTCGACACGGCGGTAGGCGTTGGCCGGCCGCACCACCTCGGCGCCGCATCTCAGGCCCTCCAGGCCGCCGCGGATGCGCGCCGCCAGGGCGTCGACCGCCTCGGGCGCGACGACGCCCTCCGGCTCGCGCCCGGCGACGTTGAAGAATATGCGGCCGTAGTAGCCCCCTTCCGCCCACGCCCGGGTGCGCCGCCAGTCCACGAGGTCGAGCGTGAAGCGCGTGTCGGGCGCGGGCTCGGCCTTGAGCGTGAGGAGCCCTTCGGCGCGCAGCCAGTCGTTCAGGTAGACGACCACGGCCATCGGGCGCGAGCCGTGGTCGCTGACGATGAACACGGCGCTGTCCCGGGGCGCCTGCTCGAGCAGCGCGCCGATCTGGCGGTCGATGAAGCGGTGGTAGTTGCGCACCACGTCGCGATACGGAGAGTCCGGGACGTAGAGCGGGTGGCGCTCGTCGAAGTGGTTCCAGAAGGCGTGGTGCACGCGGTCGAGGCCGATCTCGTGCATCATGAGGAACTGCCAGTCCTCGTTGCCCATGATGTGGCGCACGAGGTCGAAGCGGCGCTGCGTCATGAGGAACGCGTCGTCGCGGATGCGCGCCAGGTCGTGGCTGCGAAAGCCCTCGACGTCGAACGCGTAGGCGCCGCCCACCACCCGCTCCACCGTCTGCGCGAAGGCGGGCGGCGAGGTGTACACGGCCCCGGGCGGCGTGAGAAAGTCGCCGACCATCACGCCGAGGATGGAGGACGGCGGATAGGTGCCCGGGACGCCCACCACCGCGCTGCGCAGGCCATGGGCGGTGAGCACGTCCCACACCCGCGGCACGCGCACCGAGGCGGCGTTCGCCGTGGCGAGCGAGCCATAGTCGTGGGCGGTGCGGTTGCGAAAGCCGTAGATGCCGAGCTCACCCGGGTCTCGCCCGGAGAGCATGGAGATCCACGCCGGCACCGTGATCGGCGGGTCGGTGCTGGCGAGCGGAAGAAACACACCTTGCGCGCGCAACCGCGAGATCGTGGGCATGACGTCCGCGAACTCGTCCCAGAGCGCCGGCGGCTCGGAGTCGAGGCCGATGGTGATGACGCGCAATACGGCCTAGACCCCCTCTTGTCGTTTCAGCGCTTCGCCGCCGGCCGCGACCAGGCCCCGAAGGGCGGCTCGCACGGCGCGGCGCGCGGCGTCGGCCGGGCGGACGGGCAGGATGGAGCGGCCGTCGAGTCCCTCGGGCACCTCGAGGCCCATGGCGGCGAGGACCGTCGGCGCGACGTCCTCGATCGCGCGCGCCCCCAGGTCGCGGGCTGCGGGCAGGCGCCGTCCCCCGTACAGGAGGACGATGCCGTCGCGCTTGTGGTGGTTCTTCTGCACGTCGCGGAACACCACGCCCGCACGGCCCGGATGCACCGACATGCCGGGCGACGGCATGAGGACGATGTCGGGAGCGCCCTCGACCCGCCCGGCCGGATAGGCCTCGTCCGCCGTGAGCACGGTCTCGAACACGGGCGTGCCCGTCGCCGGGTCGACCAGAGCCCTGAGGCGCTGCGTCAGCTCGGCGTGGTCGACGCCGGGCGCGTACAGGGCGGGCCAGGCGAAGGCCGTCGGCATGTAGGCGCGAGAGCGCGCCTCATCCACCTCGGCGAGCGGCCCGCCGCCGAGGCGGACGCGAAGGCCCAGGCGTCGGCGCAGGCCGGCAGTGCTGCGGTCGAGGCCGAGTGCGAAGGCCAGGCGCTTCGCCGTCAGGAGCGCCTTGCGAGCGAGCGGCGGGCGGGCGGCCGAGCCCGACGCGGGCGCCGCCGCCGCGCGCCAGTGGGCAAGGCCCTGCGACACAAGCCACTCGTTGAGGAGGAGCTCGCGCCGCATCACGGCCGACCCGTGGTCGGAGGCGACGATCAGGAGATCGGTCTCGCGCATCTGCGACAGCATGAACGCGAGCGCGTCGTCCACCTGGCGGTAGAAGTCGAGGACCACGGCCGGCACCGGCCCGTCGCCGAGGATCCGGTCGAGGGCCCGGTGCTGCAGGTGGTCGGTGCCTGTGACGCCGTAGAAGAGGAACTGCCACGGCTGGGTGCGCATGAGCACGCGCGCGGCCTTCAGCCGACCGCGCTCGAGGTCGCTCACGTCCGCCACCATCTCTTCAACGCTCTTCGCGGCGATCGGACCGGCCGCGTAGAACGGCCGGTAGGCGGCGATGTCGGGTGACAGCGCCTTGAGCTCCACCGGCTCGACGGGCTCGGGGTCGGGCGACAGGAAGTCCTGCAGGCGCACCGCGCGCGACCGGCCGGGATGGGAGACCGGCAGGTTCACGAGGATCGAGCGGCGCCCGTGGCGCTCGAGCATCTCGTCCAGGTCGCGGGCGCGGTTCTGGCGCCGCGTCACCGGCCGCCAGCCGGCGTCGGTGCGGTGGACGAACTCGTAGACGCCGTGGTGGCCCGGGCTCATGCCCGTGACCATGCTCGTCCAGGCGACCGGCGTGATCGGCGGCAGGGTCGAGCGCAGGACGCCGACGTGCCCCTCCCGGCGCAGGCGCGAGAGCGTCGGCATTGCCTTGGCCACGCGATCGACCACGTCCCAGGAGACGGCGTCGAGGCCGAAGATCATCACGCGCCGCGCCTGCCAGGCCTCCTGCGCTGTCGCGTCGACGCGCGAGGCCGGCGCGGCGGCGTCGCCGCGGACACGTTCGCTGCTCATGGCCCGATTGTGCGACGCAAACGTGGCAAATCTGTGCGAAGGCGCCGGGCGCCTATGCCGGGCCGGGCGCGCTCGGCAGGGTGAGCACGAAGCGCGTCTCCGCGGCCGGCACGAGGTCGAGGTCGCCGCCCATCGCGCGCGCCAGCGCACGCGAGATCGCGAGGCCGAGGCCGGCGGGCGCGGCGCCGCCGCGGCCGCCCGCGAAGCGCTGCCACATCGTCTGGCGCACGGCCTCGGGCACGCCCGGGCCGCTGTCGCTGACGCTCAGCTCGGCGTGGCGGCGGTCAGCGCTCAGGACCGTCCGCACCGCGACCCGCCCGCCGCGGCCCGCGTGGCGGACGGCGTTGTCGATCAGGTTCGTGGCGATCTGCGTCACGCGGTCGCTGTCGCCGACCGCGGGCACCGCCGCCGACCCCAGCTCCACGGAGAGCGCGATGTCGCGCTGGCGCGCGTACATCTCGAACGTCGACGCCGCCATGGCGACCGGCTCGCGCAGATCGAGGTGGTCGCTCGCCGTGAGCTCCTGGCCGGACTCCAGGCGCGCCAGGTCGAGGAGGCCGTTGACCAGCCGGATGAGGCGCTCGGTCTCGGCCTGGGCCTGACGGGCTAGGCGCGGCACGTCCGCGGCTCGGCCGCCATCCGCTCGCGCCAGGGCGATGAGCAGGGTGCGCTGCACGGAGAGCGGCGTGCGCAGGTCGTGCGCCACCTCGGCCAGGAAGTCCTCGCGCCGGTCGCGCTCAGCGGCGAGCGCCTCGGCCATGCGCTGCAGGGCGTCGCCCAGGTTGCGCAGCTCGGTGACGCCGCCGTCCGCCTCGACGCGCGCGCGCAGGTCCCCGGCCGCGAGCCGGCCCGCCCAGTCGGTGATCGCCTCGAGCGGGCGCGTGAAGCCGCGGATGGCGACCGACCAGAGAAGCTGCGCGAGGAGGAGCGCAAGGAGCTCGGCGACGAGCACCGGCACGACCTCGCGGAACGACGGCAGGGCGGGCACGACGGGCGCGTTCAGGGCGATGAGCAGGGCGGTGCCGTTGCGCTCGTACGTGGGGAACAGGGCGACGAGGATGTCCCTGCCGTGCGGGTGCACCTCGTGCCAGGTGAAGTGGCGCGGCCGCAGGTCCAGGTCGCTCAGCGCCCTGCCGACGTACGCGCGCGGCGCGGTCGTGCCGCCGTGCGCCAGGAGGCGCCCGCCGGGACCGTACACGCTCACGCCGCCATGCAGGGCGGCGGCCGCCTCGCGCACCG
>JAKASY010000251.1 GCA_021817625.1 Bacillota bacterium
GATGTGCAGCCAGAGGACGGCGGCCAGTGTGGCCGCCACGGGCTCGGCGTTCGCGAGCAGGGCCGCGTCGCCCGTCGCCAGGCGGCGCGTGCTTGCCAGGTAGAGCGTGAACGGCACGCACGTTCCCAGGATGAGGACGAACGCGACCAGGGGGACGTTGCCGGCCCGGAAGGCCGCCGGTGCGGCGAGGTCCGGTCGCAGGGACGCGGCGGCGCAGGCGGCGCCGATCAGCCTGCCCCAGCCCACCACGGGCAGGGTGCCGAACCGCCGGAGGAGCGTCTGCGGCACGATGGTGTAGACGGCCAGCGTCACGGCCGACACGACGCCCCAGGCAAGGCCCGCCGGCGGCACGGTGAGGTGCGCCGGGTCGCCGTCGGTGGCAAGAAGGACGATGCCGACCGCGGCCAGGGCGAGCGCGGCTCCCTGACGCCACGGCGGCAGACGGCCGGCGCTCAGGGCACCCCAGAGCACCACCAGCCCTGAGCCCGCGTACTGCAGGACCGTCGCGACGCTGGCGTTCGCGGCCGCGATCGCGGCCAGATAGCTGTACTGAACGAGAAACAGGCCGAGCGCGCCGAACGCGACGAGCCGCGCGGCGTCGCCGACGGTCCGCCAAGGGGCGAGGAGCGCGCGGCGGTCGCGGGCGAAGGCAAGGGCCAGGAGGAGCACACCGGCCACGACCATGCGCGTCGTCGCGAGCCACGCCGCCGTGACGCCGCCCCGCTGCATGAGGAACTGGCCGGCCGTGCCCGAGAGGCCCCATAGCGCCGCCGCGCTGAGGACCATCGCCGCGGCCGAGCGCACGCCCGTGGGCGCCGGCCGGGTCGTCCGGTCGCTGTCCATGGCCCCGCCATTCGCCGCCGAGGCGCGCCTCCCCTCGCTAGCCGGCGCATGCCGTGGGCCGGCTGGGGTGACGCTCACGCCAGGGGGTGTTTTGGTGACAGAGCGCAGGGTCGCGCACCCGGCGCGAGCGGACGCGCGCCCGCTCGGTCGGGCGCTGGCGGCGATGGTGGCGGTCGCGCTGGCGATGGGCCTCGCTCCCGTGGCGGGGGCGGGAGCCCCGGGGCCGGCCGCGGGGCCCATCGAGCGCGGGCGCACCGACGTGCGCGCCATGGCCTTTGCCTGCAACGTGGTATGGGGGACCGAGTACGTGCTACCGATCGCCCGCGCCTTCCAACGGGCCGGCCAGCGCGCCACGTTCTTCCTGGGCGGCACGTGGGCCGCCGCCCATCCGGCCGAGGCGCGCGAGCTCCGAAGCATGGGCATGGAGATCGCGAGCCACGGCTACGCGCACCGCCACGTCGGCTCGCTCCCGCTCGACGCGAACCTCGAGGAGATCGACCGTGCCTCCGAGGCCATCCGCGCCGCTTCGGGCGTCGCGCCGCGCCTGTACGCGCCCGCGTACGGCGAGGTCTCTGCCGCGGTCGAGCGGGCGGCCCACCTGCGCGGCATGCCGCTCGTGCTGTGGACCATCGACACGGTCGACTGGCGCCCGTGGCACACGCCGGACATCATCTCCCGACGGGTCCTCGACCGGGCGCAGCCGGGCGCGATCGTGCTGATCCACCCGACCGACCGCACCCTGGCCGCCCTGCCGGGCCTGATCGCCTCCCTGCGGCGCGAGGGCTACCGGCTGACGACGGTCTCCGACCTCATCGAGCTTCCGGCTGCGTCCGGGGCGCGGCGCAGCGACGGCTAGGGAAAGCCGGCGGGTGGGGCGAAGCCTAGGCCAGCCACGCGGCGGGAGAGGCGGTGTCCATCTGGAGCGGTTCAAGTTGCCCAGCGGTGTGCGCGTCGTCCTCGACCCACTGGCCGACCGGCGGGCCCTGTCGGTCGGCATGTTCGTGGCCGGCGGCTCGCGCCTGGACCCTGCCGGCGAGAGCGGCCTCGCCCACTACCTGGAGCACGCCGTGTTCCGAGGCGCCGGCGGGCGCAGCGGGCGCGACATGAACCGCGCCGTGGACGAGCGGGGCGGTACGTGGAACGGCTACACGGACAAGGAGATGACCTGGTTCGTGTGCGAGGCCCTGTCCGAAGACGCGGCCTTCGCCATCGACCTCCTGTGCGATGTCGTCACCGCGCCCGATCTCCCGGTGGACCTGTGCCGCCGCGAGCTGGACGTGGTCGTGGCCGAGGCCGAGGAGGCGGCCGATGACGGCGAGGATCGGGTGCACGACCTGCTCGACGCCGCGCTCTGGCCGCACAGCCCGTACGCGCGGCCGGTGGTGGGCCTGGTCGAGGAGGTGTCGGGCCTCGGCGTCGGGGACCTGCGCGCGCAGCACGCCCGCACCTACCGGCCGGAGAGAACGTGCGTCGTCCTAAGCGGCGCCTTCGACGAGCGCGCCGTGCGCGCGCGGCTCGAGTCCCGGCTCGGGGACTGGCGCGTGGCGATGGCCGCGGCCGCGCCGCCACCCACAGCGCCGGGCCTCGTGGCGCGCACGGCCCAGAGCGCCCCCCTGAGCCAGGTGCACCTGTGCCTGGCGGTGCCCGGGCTGGCGCGCTCCGACCGGCGTCTGGTCGTCGGCCACGTGCTCACCGAGGTCCTGGGAGGCGGGCCGGCCTCGCGCCTATTCGAGCGCCTGCGCGAGGAGCACGCGCTGGCCTACACGGTCTACGCCGAGATGGAAACCTACGCGGACCGGGGGCTCATGGGCGCTTACGTGGCCGTCTCGCCGGACGCTCTAGACACGGCCGCCGCCCTCCTGGCCGACGAGTTCACGCGTGCCGCCCGCGACGGCCTGGACCCGGCCGAGGTGGCGCGCGCGAAGGCGGCCCTGCGCGGCGGCTGGCTCATGGACGCCGAGTCCGCATCCGCCCGCATGCACCGCCTGGGCGAGGAGGAGCTCCTCGGTGGCGGCGCCCGCCCCCTCGAGGCCTGGCTGGCCGACCTTGAGGCGGTAGATGCCGACGACGTGTCGACGCTCTGCCGCACGCTGTGGCCGGTAGGCGCGGCCGGTAGGCGGTGGGTCGCCCTGGGGCCGCTCGCACCGTCGTGGCGGCCGCGCGTCCACCTGCGCGTGGTGTAGACGTCGTCGCCGCGGCGGCGCGCCGTCGCGCGACGCATGAGCGTGACCGTCGGTGCGTATGCCCCCTCGGGGGGTGGAGGCGTGCGCATGTCGGAGCTCGCCGCCAAGGAGATCGTCAACCTCATGACCGGCGAGCGCCTTGGCCTGTTCGGCGACGCCGACCTGGTGATCGACGAGGACGCGGGCGCGATCGTGGAGATGGCGGTGCCCGGCCGCCGGGGGCTGATCGGCGGCCGCTCGCCCACGACCATCCCGTGGTCGGCCGTGCGTCGCATTGGCCCCGAGGTGGTGCTGGTCGAGCTGGAAGAGGAGGCGCAACCCTCGCGCCGCCCCGGCCTCTGGGTGCGCGAGGTGCCACGGGCGTAGGCGCCGCCCTGCCGCCAGGCCGGGCATAGGCCCCACGACGCCGGACACACTAGGCGCCGAGAGGGGGCGGACCATGGCGCAGGAGTGTTCGGTGTTCGGCGTGTTTCCCGACCGGGATCGCGCCGTGCAGGCGGTGCGGCGGCTGGAGGGCGACAAGTTCACGGAGCGCGAAGTATCGCTCATCGCCAAGGGCGACGCCCAGCGCGGCAGCAAGCAGGACACGTTGACCGACGGTGCGGGCTGGGGTGCCGGCGTCGGCGCCACGGCGGGAATCCTGGCGGGCATCGGCGCCCTGGCGATCCCCGGCATCGGCCCGATCCTGGCCGCCGGGCCGATCGCGGCGGCGCTCACGGGGGCAGGCGCCGGCGGTCTTGCTGGCGGGCTCATGGACTGGGGCATCCCGTCGGAGGCCGGACACCGTCTGGAGGGGGACATCAAGCGCGGCGAGGCGGTCGTCCTGGTGCGCTGCGACGAGGCGCGCTCCCAGGCGGCCCAGAGCACGCTGCGCGACGCCGGTGCGCACGACGTCGAGGTGCACCGGGGCACCGCTCGCTAACGTCGGCGCGGGGACGGTTCCGGGGCCGCGGCAGACGCCGCGGCCCTTGCCTTGCGATCGCACCGGTGTGCACCGCCGCATAGCCTCTGCTCAGAGGGGGCGGTGGCATGGCCCTCGAGCGGCGGTACGACGGGCTGAGAATCGGCATCCTGGGCGGCGACCGGCGGGAGCTTGTCGTCGCCGACCGGCTGCACGCCACGGGCGCCGACGTGCGGGCCGTTGGCCTGCCCTGGTCGGACGGCGTGTCCTAAACCGCCAATCGCCTGGAGGACGTGGTGGCGTGGGCGGACGTGGTCGTGGCGCCCGTGGGCGGCACCGATGAGGTGGGGCACATCGCCTACACGATCGTCGCGGATCAGGAGTTCCCCGGTCCGCGCCTGACCGAGGACGTGGTGGCGCGCATGCGGCCCGGAACGCTCCTCATCATCGGCAGCGCCCGGCCGGCGCTCGAGGCCCTCTGCCTGCGGTACGGCGTGCGCCTCGTGGCGTACCGTGAGCGCGACGAGTTCGCCATCCTGAACTCCATCCCGAGCGCCGAGGGCGCCATCGCCATGGCCATGGACGCGTCGGCGATCACGGTGCACCAGAGCGCGAGCGTGGTGCTGGGCCATGGCCGCCTGGGCAGCGTGCTGGCGGCCATGCTGCGGGGCATCGGCGCGTTCACGACGGTGGTGGCGCGCTCGCAGGCGGAGCGTGCGCGGGCGGCAGCCGCCGGCCACCGCGCGGTCAGAT
>JAKASY010000252.1 GCA_021817625.1 Bacillota bacterium
TGTGAACACGCCGCTGCAGACCGGTCTCAAGGCGATCGACTCCATGGTGCCGATCGGCCGCGGCCAGCGCGAGCTGATCATCGGCGACCGCTCGACGGGCAAGACGGCCGTCGTCGTCGACACCATCCTCAACCAGAAGGACCAGAACGTCGTCTGCATCTACGTCGCCGTCGGCCAGAAGTCGTCCACGGTGGCGCGCGTCGTGCGCACGCTCGAGGAGGCCGGGGCGATGGCCTACACGATCGTCGTCGTGGCCGGCGCGTCCGAGCCGGCGCCCCTGCAGTACCTCGCGCCCTACGCCGGCTGCGCCATGGGCGAGGAGTTCATGTACGCGGGCAAGGACGCGCTCATCGTCTACGATGACCTGTCGAAGCACGCCGTGGCGTACCGCGCGATGTCGCTCCTCCTGCGCCGCCCGCCCGGGCGCGAGGCCTACCCCGGCGACGTCTTCTACCTGCACAGCCGCCTGCTCGAGCGGGCCGCGCGCCTGAACGACGCGCTCGGCGGCGGCTCGCTCACGGCCCTGCCGATCATCGAGACCCAGGCGGGCGACATCTCCACCTACATCCCGACCAACGTCATCTCGATCACCGACGGCCAGATCTTCCTCGAGAGCGACCTCTTCTTCTCCGGCGTCCGGCCCGCCATCAACGTCGGCACCTCGGTGTCGCGCGTGGGCTCGAGCGCCCAGATCTCGGCGATGAAGCGCGTGGCCGGCCGCCTGCGCCTCGACCTCGCGCAGTATCGCGAGATGGCGGCGTTCGCCCAGTTCGGCTCCGACCTCGACAAGGAGACGCTGGCCATGCTGCGGCGGGGCGAGCGCACCGTGGAGATCCTCAAGCAGGACCAGTACGTGCCGATGCCCGTCGAGGAGCAGGTGGTCGTGATCTACGCCGCCACCTCGGGCAGCATCGACGCCCTGCCCGTGCCCATGGTGCAGCGCTTCGAGCGCGAGTTCCTGGCCTACCTGAAGGCGGAGCACCCGCAGATCCTGGAGAGCATTCGCACCACGGGCAAGCTCGGCGACGACACGGAGGCCGCGCTCAAGGCGGCGCTCGCCGAGTTCGTGCCGACCCTGGCGCCGGTGGCGGCCGGGGCCGGCGCGAGCAAGGGGGCGTAGCGGTGCCCCAGGGCCTCAGGGACATCCGGCGGCGCATCCGCGCCGTGCAGTCGATCGGCAAGATCACGTCGGCGATGAAGCTCGTCGCGGGGTCGCGCCTGCGCCGCGCGGAGGAGCGGGCGCAGAGCGCGCGACCGTACGCGGAGGCGCTGCGCGACGTGCTCGGGGCGGTGGCGGCCGAGGCCGGCCCGCACGCCGAGCGCCTGCCGCTTCTCGCCCGCCGGGAGGTGGCGCGCACGGGCATCGTCGTGGTCGCCGCCGACCGCGGCCTGTGCGGCGCGTACAACACGAACGTGCTGCGCCGCATGGAGGCGGTGCGCGCCCAGGGCAAGGGCGATCCGCTCGTGATCGCGCTGGGCCGGCGCGCGCGCGACTACTGCCAGCGCCGGCGCATCCCGCTCCTCGGTGCGTTCGCGCCGATCGGCGAGGAGCCGAGCGACCTCGAGGCGCGCGAGGCGGCCCAGCTTGCGGCGCGCGCCTTCATCGAGGGCCAGGTGGACGAGGTGTACCTGGTGTCCACCCACTTCGCCGGCGCCTTCTCCAGCCACCCGACGGTCGAGCGCCTCCTGCCCGTGGCCGAGCCCGAGCGCCCGGCCGATGCGGGCCGACATCCCTACGAATTTGAGCCCGATCCGGAGACGGTCCTTTCCCGCCTCCTGCCCGCGTACCTCAACTCGCTCGTCTACCGGGCCCTGCTGGAGTCCAAGGCGGCCGAGCAGGCGGCGCGCATGATGGCGATGGACAACGCCACCCGCAACGCCAAGGACCTTGTCCGCAACTACACCCTGACCCTGAACCGGCTGCGCCAGGCCGCGATCACCGGCGAGATCGCCGAGCTCGTGGGCGGCGCGGAGGCCGTGCAGTGAGCGCGGCCCTGGCCGGATCCAAGCCGGAAGGAGGCAAGGTGACGATGCGCGTCGGACGTGTGAGCCGCGTGGTGGGTCCGGTCGTCGACGTCGAGTTCGACGCCGGCGACCTGCCGCCCCTCTACAACGCCCTGAGGATCGAGGCCACGGTCGCACCCCTCGAGGGCTCGCAGGAGGCCGAGCGGAAGATCGACCTGACCCTCGAGGTCATGCAGCACCTGGGCGACAACCGCGTCGCCGCGATCGCCATGTCGTCCACGGACGGCCTCGTGCGCGGCACCGAGGTCAAGGACACCGGCGCGCCGATCACCGTGCCCGTGGGGCCCGGCACCCTGGGACGGGTGTTCAACCTCCTGGGCGAGCCGATCGACAACGAGGGCCCGGTGCAGTACCAGGAGCGCCTGCCCATCCACCGCGAGCCGCCGCCCCTGAGCGAGCAGTCCACGTCGAGCGAGATCCTGGAGACCGGCATCAAGGTCGTCGACCTCCTGGCGCCGTACCTCAAGGGCGGCAAGATCGGCCTGTTCGGCGGCGCCGGCGTGGGCAAGACCGTGCTCATCCAGGAGCTCATCCACAACATCGCCACCGAGCACGGCGGCATCTCCGTGTTCGCGGGCGTGGGCGAGCGCACGCGCGAGGGCAACGACCTCGTGCACGAGATGCGCGAATCCGGCGTAATCGAGAAGACGGCGCTCGTCTACGGCCAGATGAACGAGCCGCCCGGCGCGCGCATGCGGGTCGGCCTCTCGGGCCTGACGATGGCCGAGTACTTCCGCGACGAGGAGAACCGCGACGTCCTCCTGTTCATCGACAACATCTTCCGGTTCATCCAGGCGGGCTCCGAGGTGTCGGCGCTGCTCGGCCGCATGCCGTCGGCCGTCGGCTACCAGCCGGTCCTGGCGACGGACGTGGGCGCGCTCCAGGAGCGCATCACGTCCACGAAGAAGGGCTCGGTCACCTCGATCCAGGCCGTCTACGTGCCGGCCGACGACTACACCGACCCGGCGCCGGCGACGACGTTCGCCCACCTCGACGCCACGACGAACCTCGACCGGCGCATCTCCGACCTGGGCATCTACCCGGCGGTCGACCCGCTTGCGTCCACGTCGCGCATCCTCGACCCCCGGGTCGTGGGCGAGGAGCACTACGGCGTGGCGCGTGGCGTCCAGGCCGTGCTCCAGCGCTACCGCGAGCTGCAGGACATCATCGCCATCCTGGGCATGGACGAGCTCTCGGACGACGACAAGCTGACGGTGGCGCGGGCGCGCAAGATCCAGCGCTTCCTCTCGCAGCCGTTCTTCGTGGCCGAGGTATTCACCGGCACGCCGGGCAAGTACGTGGCGGTGGCCGAGACCGTGCGCGGCTTCGCGGAGATCCTCGCCGGCAAGCACGACGACCTGCCGGAGGCGGCCTTCCTGTACGTCGGCGGCATCGACGAGGCGGTCGAGAAGGGCCGCAAGATGCGCGCCGAGAGCGCCTGAACGGGGGAACGCGGAGATGGCCACGCCCTACCATGTGCGCCTCGTGAGCGCGGACCGCGAACTCTACAGCGGTCCGGCGACGTACGTGCACGTCGCCGGCATCGACGGTGAGATGGGCATCCTGGCGCACCACCTGCCGCTCGTGACGCCCCTCAAGATCGCCGCCGTCGAGGTGGAGACAGACGGTGGCGAGCGCCTGGTGTTCGCTGTGCATGGCGGCTTCGTCGAGGTCGGCACCGACGGCGTGACGATCCTCGCCGAGGTGGCGGAGACGCGCGACATGATCCAGGTCGAGCGCGCGCGCCAGGCGCTCGAGCGGGCTGGCCGGCGCCTGTCCGGGACGCCGGGCGCGGTCGACCGGGTGCGGGCGGAGGCCGCCCTGGAGCGGGCGCGCACGCGCCTGCGCGTGGCTGGCGCCCTGGAGACGGCCGAGGCCGCGACGCGGCGGCCGTAGCGCGGTGGCCGGGCAGTCGAGGCTGGCGGCGGGCGGCGCCCCGGGGGCGCCGCCCGCCGTGCTCTACGCGGCCTACCTGGAGAGCCTCATGACTAGGCGAAACCACGGCGACCGCGTCTTCCCGCGCGCCGCGGCCGGCGCCCTCGTTGCCTCAGCGGCTGCCGGCAGCGTGGCTGGCGAAGCGGGGGGCGCGCCCGCCACCGGCGCGTGGTGGCTGGCGCGCGCCCTCGCCATCGCAGGCCTGGCCGCGGGCGCGGCGGCGTTCGACACGCGCCTGCGGCGGGACATGGCCTGGGCGGCGGTCGTCCTGCCGGTGGGGGCGTTTCTCGGGCCCGGCCTCCTCAGGTCGCTGGGAGGGCCCGAGCTGTGGGCGGGGACGGCCCCCGCCCTCAGGGCGGCGGCGTTCGGCGCGCGCCTGGACGGCGTGCCGGGCCGCGCGCTCGGGCTGCTTGCCCGGCTGGGCGGAGAGGGTGACGCTGATGACCCGATGAGCCGTCGCCTGGCGCGCCCCTGCCTGGCGCTGGCGCAGGCCGCCGCGGCGGTCGGCCTGGGCGCGGCGGTGGCGACCGCGGTTACCGCCCCCGACGAGGCGGTGGCGCGTGCGCTCGCCCTGCGGTACGGTGAGCGCATCCGGACGGGCCCCCGGCGGGCGCCCCGCCCGGCCTGAGCGGGGGGAGGCGGGCGCGTGCACTGCCCGTTCTGCAGCGCCGACGAGTCGCGCGTCGTGGACTCGCGCCCGAGCGCGAGCGGC
>JAKASY010000253.1 GCA_021817625.1 Bacillota bacterium
CGATCTCGCGACCGGCGGCCCGTGCCGCGACGCCGACCCGCGCTTCGACGCCGAGCTGTCGGCCCTGTACGTCCTGCCCACTTGGCAGGGGCGCGGCCTTGGCGCGGCCCTGGCGAGGGCCGTCGCGGCGACCCTGGCGACACGCGGCCGACGGGCGATGAAGGTGTGGGTGCTCGAGCGCGGCCCGGCCCGCCCGTTCTACGAGCACCTTGGCGGCCGGCTGTGCGACCGGCGCCAGGACGTGCGCGAGGACGGACGGCTCGCGCTGGACGAGGTGGCGTACGCCTTCGACCTGGCGGACCTGGCGCCCGCCGCAAGGAGCGGCCCGTAGGTCGCGGCAGGAGTCGCGAAAGGGGCGGCGGAATGGTGCTCCGGTCGGGTGGCGGCCGAGGCGAGGGGCGTCTGGCGCCTCCTCCGGGGCGTGCGTAGACGCGCAGGCGGAGTGACCGCCTTCCCGCTGGCCGGGACGACGTCGGCCCTGCTGCCGGGCGGGCGGCCGGCACGAGATCGCCCCGCTGGGCGCGCCAACCGAACGGGTGGCCGGCTCCCTTGCGCGACCCCGGCCGACACGAGCTCGGTCGGTGCGCAGGGTGGTCCCAGGGACGGGCGCCCGACGCGAGCAGTGTAAGGAGGAAGATGCTTGCCGCGAGCCAACAGTCCTTCCCGGCCCGATCGCGTCGTCGCCACGTTCTCCATCGCCGCCGCCGACCCGCCGGCGGGTGAGGTCGGGGTGGCGGTCGCCTCCAAGTTCCTGGCTGTCGGCAGCGTCGTTCCCTGGGTCACGGCCGGCGTGGGCGCGGTTGCCACCCAGGCGATGGCCAACGTCGCGTACGGCCCAAGGGGACTCGGCCTCCTCGCCCAGGGCGTCTCGCCCGAGAGCGCCATCGAGGAGATGACGGCGGCGGATGCCGGCCGCGACCTGCGTCAGTTAGGGATGGTCGACGCCGCTGGCCGCAGCGCCACCTACACGGGCCCCGGCTGCCTGTCGTGGGCCGGCGGACGGGCGGGCCCCGGCTACGCCTGCCAGGGAAACATCCTCGCGGGGCCTCAGGTCGTGGACGCCATGGCCGAAGCATTTGAGGCGGCGGGCGGCACCCTGGCGGAGCGCCTGATGGCCGCGCTCGAGGCGGGCGACGCCGCGGGCGGCGACCGACGGGGCCGTCAGAGCGCGGCCCTCTACGCGGCCCGTCCGGCGGGCGGCTACCTGGGCATGAACGACCGCTTCATCGACCTCCGGGTCGACGACCACGAGGCCCCGATCCCGGAGCTCAGGCGGATCCTTGGCGTGCACGCCACGCTTTACGGCGATGCCGGGCGTGGCCCGGGCCTTGCCTTCGACGAGGCGCTCATGCGCGAAGTGGGTGAGCGTCTGCGCCGCCTGGGCGCCGACGTCGGACCGGACGAGGCAGCCGTGCGCTCCGCCCTCGAACAGTTCGCGGCGCGCGAGAACCTTGAGAGCCGCGTGCGCGCGGACGGCCGCATCGACCCGATCCTGCTGGAGGTGCTCCGGGGGCGGTCCTGACCGCGACCCCCAGGGGAAGAGGGGGCGCCAAGGGTAGCGGCGTGGCGTCTTGAAACCGAACGCCTGCGCGTGCGGGCAGTCGACGACGGCGACCTGCCCGACCCGCTCCCCGTCTACCAGACGAACCGGGCCTTCCCTGTCCCTCACGGAGCGGAGCGCCGAGTATGCGCTCGCCGATCCTGAGCGTGATCTGGACGAGGTCCGCGCCACGCCTGGACGGCGCCTGCTCACGGCGCGCCATCGTCATGGAGGGGCAGCCGTCGTGGTGATGGACCTGTTCGAAGCGAATCCGAGCGATGGCGCGCCTTGGATCGGCCTCTTGATCGTGCACGCCGCCCGGCGCCGGCACGACCTGGGCGGCGACCTCGCCAGCGCTGTAGGCCCGACGGCCAGCGGGCGCTCGGCTGGATGCGCGTCAGGATCTGCGTGCTCGCGGTGAACGAGCCCGCTATCGCCTTCTGGCCCTCACTGGGCTACGCCCGATTGGACGACGTGGAGAAGGACTTTCCGGCCGGCCGCCGATGGGTCGTGCGCATGGAGCTCCGCCTGGCCGCCTAGGCGACCATCTGGGCGCCGCCGATGGCCATATTCGACCGCCGTGCGGGCTCTGGAGCGGGAGCGCGCGTTCGCGCGGGCGAGGGTCGCTCCCCCGCGCTTTCGCTCCCTGCCGCGAGGCGATAGAATACGACATTGAGTGTCCAGGCCCCGCGGCCCCGGTCGCGAAAGGAGAGAGCCATGCAGCTTCCCATCGCCACGACGTTCACCCTGGTCGCTGGCGCCGCCGAGGGCCCCTCCCGCCTGAACGCCTTTGACAACGCGCTCCTCGCCGCGGGCATCGGTGACCTGAACCTGGTGAAGATCTCGAGCGTGCTGCCGGCCGGCGTCCGGGAGGTCCCGCGTGTGTCCGCGGTGCCGGGTGCCCTCGTGCCGACGGCCTACGGCGCCGTAGAGTCGCAGGTTCCCGGCGAGACGATCGCCGCGGCGGTGGCGGTCGGCCTCGCCGAGGATGGCGGCAACGGCCTGATCTTCGAGTACTCCGGCCGAACCAGCGCGAAGGAGGCGGAGGCGGCGGTGCGGGCGATGGTCGAGGCCGCGTTCAAGAGCCGCGGTCGCGAGCTCGCGGGCGTGCGCTCGAAGAGCGTAGATCTCACCGTTTCGGCCATCGGCTGCGCCCTGGCTGCCGTGGCCCTCGGGTTCGACGCGTGAGCCCTGTCGAGCCGCCGCCCATGGGCGACCCGATGCAGCTGTGGTTCACCGAGCGCCAGACCCCAGACCTGGCGCTCTCCCTGCGCGTAGCCCGCACGCTCTGGCGGGAGACGACCCCCTACCAGGAGCTCCTGGTGGCCGAGACGGCGGCGTTCGGGCGCCTTCTGGCCCTCGGGGGCACCGTCCAATTGACGGAGCGGGACGAGTTCTTCTACCACGAGATGCTCGCACACGTGCCCCTCGCGGCGCACCCGGGACCGCGGCGGGTGCTGGTCGTCGGCGGCGGCGACGGCGGCACGGTGCGGGAGGTTCTGCGCCACGACAGCGTCGAGCGCGTCGACCTGGTGGAGATCGACGAGGCCGTCGTGCGGGCCAGCCGCGCGTACTTCCCGACACTCGCGGTGTGTCTTGACGACCCCCGGGTGCGCATCCACTACGCGGACGGCATCGCCTTCGTCGCCGACGCGCCGGCGGGTGCCTACGACGTCGTGCTGGTCGACTCGACCGACCCCGTCGGCCCCGCGGAAGGCCTTTTCCAGTCGCCCTTCTATCTCTCCGTGGCGCACGCCCTCTCGCCCGACGGCATCGTCTGCGCCCAGTCGGAGTCGCCTCTCCTCCACGGCGAGCTGATCGCCCGGACGGCGCGCGAGATGCGCAGCGCGTTCGCCCACGTCGGCCTGTACCTGTGCCCGGTCCCCACCTACCCCTCGGGGCAGTGGAGCTTCCTCGCGGCCTCGCGCGCGGGTGTGCCCTCCGAGCCGCGACGCCGGCCCGCCCTCCCCGGCGCCCGCTACTACACCCCAGACGTGCACCGTGCGGCGTTCGCGCTGCCCCCGTACGCCGCGGCCCACATCGAGGGTGCTATTCGATGAGCGCGGGACGCGGGCCGGTGCCGTTTCCCCCGGGCACGTTCGACACGCCGGGCCGCTTCCTCGACAGCGCCGGCCCGGAGGGATACGGCGAGGCACCCGTGGTGATCCTCGGCCTGCCGCTCGACACCACGACCACGTTCCGGCCGGGCACGCGCTTCGGCCCCGGAGCCATCCGGGAGGCGTCGATCGGGCTCGAGACCTACAGCCCTGTGCTGGATGCCGAGCTCCGGCCGGGCGAGGTGTGCGACCTCGGCGACGTCGCCATGCCGTTCGGCAACGCCGCCGCCTCCCTGGCCGCGATCCGGGCCGTGGCCGAGCGCATCTGGCACGACCACAAGCTTGTCGTCGGCCTGGGTGGGGAGCACCTCGCCACGCTGCCCCTGGTGGAGGCCGCGGCCGCCGCCGTGCCGGGGCTCGAAGTCGTGCACTTCGACGCCCACACGGACTTGCGCGAGGACTACATGGGCGAGCGGCTGTCGCACGCCTCGGTGATGCGCCGCGTGACGGAGATCGTCGGGCCCGAGCGGCTCTGGCAGTTCGGCGTGCGCTCGGGCACGCGGGAGGAGTTCCGCTGCGCCCGCCATCTCTGGCCTGACCTGGGCGCGCTGCGGGACTGCCTCTCGGCGCTGGGCGATCGGCCACTCTACCTGTCCGTGGACATCGACGTGGCGGACCCCGCGTACGCGCCCGGCACCGGCACGCCCGAGCCTGGCGGGCCGACGGCGGGCGAGGTCCTGGACGCCGTCCGCCACCTCGCCGCAAGGCGCCTCGTGGCGATGGACGTGATGGAGGTGGCGCCCGGCCTCGACCCGAGCGGCCGCACAGCAATCCTGGCGGCAAAGCTGGTGCGGGAGGCGGTTCTGGCGCGACGGGCGGGCGGCGACGAGGGAGGGACGCAGCGTGTGGGATGAGCTGAGGGCCGAGTACGCGGCGGCGCTCGCCGAGGCGGCACGGGCCGCGGCGGCGGCCGGCGACCTGCCGGCGCTGCCCGAGCCGCTGCCCGCTTTCGTCGTGGAGCGCCCACGCGACGAGGCGCACGGCGACCTTGCCGCCAACTTGGCCATGCTCCTC
>JAKASY010000254.1 GCA_021817625.1 Bacillota bacterium
CACGCGGCGGAACACCGGGTCCACCGAGGCGGTCGTCCCGGCGATGACACTTGTCGACCCCGTGGGGGCGACGGCGAACAGGTAGCCGTTGCGGAGTCCGCTAGCTGCCACCTGGGCGGCCAAGGCCTGCCAGCGCTCGTCCGTATATCCGCGCTTTTCGAAGTACGCGCCCGTCTGCCAATCCGAGCCGTCGAACAGCGGATAGCTGCCGCGCTCGCGGGCTAGGTCGGCCGAGGCCGCTACGGCCTGATAGTTGATCCGTTCATACAGGTGGTCGGCGTACGCCACGTGGTCCTCGGACTGCCAAGGGATGCCGCGACGCACCAGGTGCTCGTGATAGCCGCTCGTGCCGAGGCCGATCGCGCGGTACCGCTCGTTCGTCATCTGGGCCTGGGGCAAGGGGAGGCGGTTAACCGAGATCGCGTCGTCCAGCATACGGACCAGGATGGGCACGGTCTCGTCCAGGACGTCCGGTCCGATCAGGCGCCCGAGGTTGAGCGAGCCAAGATTGCATACGACAAAGTCGCCCGGACGGGAGCGCAGCACGACCTCGCCGTCCTCGAACCGCGTGTCCGTCTCCACGGTGGGGGACTGGTTCTGGACGATTTCCGTGCACAGGTTCGAGCAGTACACCATGCCCGCGTGCCCGTTCGGATTGAGCCGGTTGGCCGTGTCGCGGTGGAAGATGAACGGGCCTCCCGTCTCGTACGCGCTTTTCATCACCAGGGCCATGAGGTCGAGGGAGTGGACGGTGTCGCGGGACAGATCGGCGTTGTCCACGCACGCGCGGTATCGTCGCTCGAACTCCGCCCCGTGGCTGTCCTCCAGGGAGAAGCCCATGCGCTGGCGCACCTCGTGCGGGTCAAACAGGTGCCAGTCCTCGCCGTGCTCCAGCGCCCGGTAGAACAGGTCGGGCATGCACACGCCCGGGAAGACGTCGTAGGCCTTGCGGCGTTCGTCGCCGTTATTGGTCTTGAGGTCCAGGAAGTCGACGATGTCCTTGTGCCACACGTCCAACCACAGGCTAACCGCGCCCGCGCGCTGGCCGAGCTGGTCGACGGAGACGGCGGTGTCGTTGTACAGGCGGATCCAAGGGATGACACCGCCCGACGCTCCGCGCACGCCCTGGATGGCCGAGCGGCTGGCCCGCAGCTTGCCCAGGTAGACGCCCATGCCGCCGCCGTGCTTGGACACGTCGGCGAAGGCGCGCAGGCCGTTGAAGATGCCGCGCAGGCTGTCCTCCGGCGTGTCGATGAAGCACGACGACAGCTGGCCGAACGGGCGGCGCGCGTTGCGCAGGGTTGGCGTCGCCACGGTAACCCGGAGGAGGCTAAGGGCGTCGTAGAAACGGATGGCCCAGGTCACCCGGTCCCTCTCGGCCAGGGCCAGCGTCATGGCCACGCCCATGAGCGCTTCCTGAGGCAGCTCGAGCGCGCCGCCGCCATAGCCCCGGATCAGGTAGCGGTCGGCCAGGTGCCTGAGGCCGGCATACGTGAACAGGCGGTCCCTCTCCGGGCGCAGCGCGCGGGACAGGACGTCGAACTCGGCAGTCGTGTAGCCGGCGAGCAGGCGGGTGTCGTACAGCCCTGCGTCAGTCATGTGCCTGGCTAGGGCGAGAAGGCTTCCGTACTCCCTGGCCTGCGTCGGCCGGTTTGGCGCCGCCTGCGCGTACAGGTCCTCCAACATGAGGCGCGCGGCCGCGAACTGCCATTCTGGGCTGTGGGCCGAGACGCGGCCAGCCGCCTCCCGCGTCAGCGCTTCCAGGCGCTCGTGCGGGTCGGCGAACGTCAGGTGCCTCGCGCGTGCCAGAAACGAGGCGGCGTCCGGAAGGTCAAGACCCTCCGCCACGCCGTATAGGCCCGCTTCGGACCAGTCGGCCGGGTGCATGTCCAGGAACAGGGGTTGCAGGACATCCGCGTGTACCGCCACCTGGCTTCTCCCCCTTGGTATGTCGCCCCACGGGACGACCGCGTCAAGGGGGGTGCGCCGCCAAAGCCGGCGAACCACTTTACCCTCTCCGGGGTCGTGGCCCATGCCTTGGCAGGTCTTCGGGCTCGGGATCCTCCTCCGGGGCGGCCTTCCCAGACAAACGTCTAGTGGCACCCTCGCCCCTTCGTCCCCCACACCGCAGCGGGACTGCGCCGGATTCGCACCGGACTTCCCTTTTCAGCCGACCGGGGCCGGCCACCAAGACACAATACATAGGGCTATGCGGCTACGCTACCACAGGATGTTGTGGTCGCCAAGCCCCCCCGAACCCATCGCCGGCCGCGGCGGGGTCCCGCGGACAGCACGCCGTCCATGACAGCGTCGTTCGGGTGCTGGTACTCGGTCCCTGCACCGCGTGCATGCCGCGTCCGACGAGGCCGATGAGCTCCCGTACCCGCACGCCTGAGTTCCAGCCCCCCGCCGTCCGCCATGCGCTCTAGGTCCCCCAGCCGGTTCTCGACCGGCCAGATCACCTTGCGAAGCGAGTCGATGAACCGCTTCGCCTCCTCAAGGACCCCCTCGCCGGAGCGCCAATAGCCCACCGCGGCCTGAACCTCCTCAAGCTCCGCCTTGGCCTTCGCGATCTCGTCGGTGATGGCCCCGACCGGATCCTTGCCTCCGGCAGCCCGCAGGCGGGCGAGTTCGGCCTCGGCCACCTCGACCCGCCGCAGAAGTTCGGGGTCTGGCACCTCGACCGTCTTCTCGACCACGATCTCCACACGCTCGGGCGTCGCGGCCTGGGCCTCGAGCGCCCGCAGCTTCTTCTGGCCGTCGGCGATCTCGCCCTGAAGTTCACCGATCGTGCGCCGGGCCTGCGCAAGCTCCTCCGCCATGTCGAACACGGCCTGCTCGTCGCGGCTCTTGGCCGCGCGCTCGGCGCGCTCAAGTTCCTCCACGCGGGCGGCGAGGGCGTCACGTTCGCTCTCCGCCGCGACCACCTGCTCGCCCAGAACGGCGGCCTCTCGCTCGGCCGACTCTCGCGCCTGCGTCTCCTCGGCGACGCGCGCCCGCGCCTCCTCCACCTGCCAGCGAAGATCCTTGGCGTCCGCCACCGTCAGGTCCGCCACAGCCGCCTCGCCGATGGCCGTGAGCACCTGGGCCTGCTCCTCCGGCTCGAGGTGCGCCAGAGCCTCCGCCTGCGTCGTGCCGAGCCTGCCCGACCGCACAAGCGCCTGGAGCGGCTCGATCAACTCGTTGAGCTTGACGAAGCGTCGGAACTGGCGTTCCTCGATGGGTAGGCTATCAGCCGGTTCTGAAACGGCAATTCGGACATTGTGTCCGATTTTTGAAGGGCGGCCCCTACGCACCCCAGCGAGTCGCGCCCGCTCCTTCGCCACCTTGGCGAGCGTCATCGGGTCCATCCGGTAGACGGTCAAGTTCGAGTCCAGGAACACCTGAAGCGCCTCGTCCGAGTCCGCCTCCACCGGCACCACCTGGACCGGCACCGTCTCGAGGCCAACCTCCCGCGCGGCCTGGACCCGGTGATGCCCTGCCAGGATCGTGCCGTCCGCCGTGATCACCACCGGCTGGAGAACGCCGCCAGTCCGCACGCTCTCGACGAGCGTCCTGACCCGCTCGGGGTCCACCGTCTCCTCCAGGAAGAACTCAGCCTGACGCGGAAACGCACGCAGCTTCTCTACCGGCCACTCGTCCATCCCACACCACCTCCCAGAGAACGCGAAAGGCCGCCCGAAGGCGGCCTCGACACATGGCGCCAGGACTCGCCGTCCTTCCCGTCGTACTGCCAAACGGTCATGTTCTTGCTCTATCTGCTTCTTGACAACATCGTGTGGGTGGGTCAGGCGAACACGAGGCAACCGCGCGCTCGGGCGAGCACGCGCACCTGCCGGGCTGAGCAGCGGACGACACCTGCCTCGGTGCCGATCCCCACGGCCCCAGACGACCAGAGCGTGCTTACGACGCCCCGCACGCGCTGCCCCCGGACCCGCGCCTCCGCCACCTGCCCCTTCTCGATCACTGTGTCCGCTCCGCAAGGCACGGCCTCGCCCACTGCCACCACCCGGACGTCGCGCCCCGTCACCGCGATGGCCCGGTTCACCTCGGTCCTGAGCACGGCGACGGCCCGGTTCACCTCGGTCCTGAGCACGGCGCCGGCCTTCGTCAAGACCACCTGCGCCGCGCGAACCCTCTTCACCTTGACGCCCGCCGGCGTCCGTACAGAAAGCATCACACGGCTCCCGATGCTCTCCCGCACCCGATAGCACGTCCCGCCGTGAAGGGCGTGGCCCCCCACAGTCCGGAGCACGGCGCGGTACCGGATTCCCGGCAGGGCGCGCGCCGGCACCTTGGCGTCTGTGAGCCAGCGTCTGAAGCGCCGGCTCGGCGCCCGGTAGGCCGGGTATTCGGACACCGCGATCACGCGCGCGTCCGCCCGGTGGCTCTTCTCCTCGCCCAGCTCCTTGCGCACGAACGCCGTGTAGTAGCCGTACGTGGCCTTGTACCTGAGCCCGAGGTCGGCCAGTTTGCGGGCGAGATAGCGCTTGCCCTGCTGGGTCCGGCTCGCCCACTTCACGAGCGACGTGTCGCCGATCTCACGCGGCTCGTACACCGGGTTGAGCCCGGCCTCGGCTGGCGTGCGGTCGCCCTTGGCGTGGTTGCACGTGAGATGCGCCGCGACGAGGTTCTCCCAGCGGTCGGTGCCACCCCTCGCCCTCGGCTGCC
>JAKASY010000255.1 GCA_021817625.1 Bacillota bacterium
TCTTTCTACTTCGGCACGGTGCTCGTGCCGCCGCTGTTCGTCGTCGCCGTGTGGCTCTTCTTCTCACGCGTGGACTGGCCGCACCTGGCCGCGACGCGCGCGCTGTTCGTGTCGGCGGTGAGCCTCGTCCTGTCCGTCGCGTTCTCGATGTTTCTCCTGAACGTCGTGGGCCGCGCCTACCAGCGCCTGCGCACGGCGCTTCGGACGGTGCGCCGCCAGAACCTGCAGCTGCGCGCGCTCCACCGCGCGGGCCTGGTCCTGAACGAGGACCGCGACCTCGAGTCGGTGCTTCAGCGCATCGTCGGTCTGAGCCGGCATGTGCTGGACGTCGCCTCGGCCCGCCTGGAGACCGTGGCCGACGGACACGCGTCGGTCGGGCGGCCGGGCCCCGAGCGCTCTGCGGACCCCACGGTCCTGCGCGTACCCGTGCTCTTCCACGCCCAGCTCCTGGCCGTCCTCCACCTGTCGCGGCCCGGCCTTCCGTTCGCGGACGAGGAGGCCAAGACGGCCGAGCGCTTCGCCACGAGCGCCGGCGCGGCCATCGCCAACGCGCGCCTGCTCGAGCAGGTGCGCCGGCTTGCCGGCGCGGCGGAGCGCGAGCGCATCGCGCGCGACCTGCACGACGGCACGGTGCAGGCCCTGTTCGGCCTGAGCTTCGAGATGCAGGCCGCACTGCTCGACCCGGGCCGCACGGCCGAAGACCTCGAGGCCGCGCTTCGAACAGCGATCGAGCGTATGGGCACCGTGCTGCGCGACCTGCGCGACTACGTCTCGGAGAGCCACCACGACGAGGCTGACCGGAGCGACCTCGAGAGCGCGCTGCGCAAGGCGCTCGAGCCGCTGAGCGCCGCGCACCGGGACCAGCTCGAATGGCGCTGGCCGGCGGTCGGCCCGCTCTACGTGCCGAGCGGCGCGGCGCGCGAGGTGGCCGCCGTCGTGGTGCGCGTCGTGGACAACGCCTTTCGCCTCGGCGGCGCGAGCCATGTGACGATCGCCGCCGACGTGCGCGCCGGAAGCATCGTGCTTGAGATGCGCGACGACGGCCTCGCGCACGGCGGCGAGGCGCCGGGGGCGGCCTACGGATTCGACGAGCTCCTCGGCCGCATCCACGACGTGGGCGGCGAGCTCAGGCTCGACATGAGCGACGGCCAGGGCACGAGCGTGGTGGCGCGCCTGCCCTGGCTCGCGGCGTAGCGCGCCTCAGGTCGAACGGCCCCGGCCCCCAGGCCGAAGGTCGCGCCAGGATTTGGGCCGAGAGAACGCGGCGCGCGGCCCAACGTCGGTGGGCCGCCGGGACGCGACCCCGTACGCTGGGCACGTCGAAGCCCCGGTCCCGCAGCCCACGGACTTCTCCATCCAAGGAGTGACCCCTCATGATCGACTACGCCGGCGTCATGCTGGTCGGCGTGAGCGCCGGCTTCGTGATCCTGGCTCACTACCTGTACGTGAACCCGCCGCCGGAGGCCCGCCAGCCGTGGGCCGCCGGCTTCTTTGCCGCTGGCCTCCTCGGCCTGGTCACCTCCCTGCCGATGGTCCTCACCTGGCCGCTTCCCGGCGGCTTCAACGTGGCGTACGGCGAGCCGGCCCTCTTCCTGAGCATCGCCTTCCTGGCGGCGGCCGTGACCCTCGCCCTCAAGTGGGAGCCGCTCATCCCGGCCCTCTACGGCTTCTTCGGCGGCATCATGGCCATCGTTGTCGGTGCCCGTCTCATCAACCTGGGCCTGGGCCAGCAGCCCTGGGTCGCCGGCCTCGCTTTCATCGCCGCGGGCCTCGGCGGCATGCTCACCCTTCCGGCGATCAACTGGCGCGACAGGCGTTCCATCGCCATCACGGCAGCCATACTCCTCGGCATCGCCGCCATCCTGTTCCTGTTCACCGGCTACAGCGCTTACTGGACGCACATCAGCGACTTCGCCAAGTACCTGCCGCCCGGGATGAAGTAGCAGGCGGCCCGAAGCTCGGCCACGAGCGCGGCAGCCACCTGCCGCGCTCTTCGCGTGAGCCCCCGCAACAGCCTTGGCCCACCGGTACGGCTAGGGCGGCGGGTTACCGGGGCAAGACGCGCCATCCGCCCGAAGTGTGGGCACCGCCAGGTCTCACCCAAAGGCAGCGGGTGCCGCGCTTCACGCGCCCTGTCCTGGTCGGGCCGTGTGACGGCGCCGGGCCCAGGCGTACGGTCCTAGACATCGGTACGGGGGCGCTCGACAGACGCTCTCGTCACATGCGCACCTTCGAGAGGCGGTCGGCTCTGGTCACTGCGGTGCTGCCGGGCCAGAGAGCGACGGTGCGGTGCCGTCGCATTCGACCTTGAAGCGAGACGGCGTACCTCACACGGCGGTCGGGTCCGTTTCGCCAAGGCCTGCTTTAGCCAGTAGGGCGGTGGCGTCGGCACAGGCGCCGCGGGCGGTTGGCAACGACCCCCACCCACGGTCTTGGCTAACCTGCCGCTCTTCAGCGCGACCTGCAGGAGCAGCAACAAAGGCTGGCAGTTGGTCGTGACCGATGAGCCGGCGGGTCGCGTCGCCCGTGCGTTTAGCGCCACGCAAGAGCGGGACCTCCCCGGTCGTCGTGGCGGCGGCCGAGAGCGCGCGCCTCCTGGCCGAAGGCGGCGGCGATCGCGCCACGGCCGTGCAACCGCTCATGCACGCGCGGCAGGCCCTGCCTACACAGGGCCATGACGCCCTCCCTGTGCCGGATGCGGGCGACGCGGCGCGCGGTGCCGGCGCGCTCCGGGCGGACGCGTCCATCAGGCCGGCCTTTTCAGAGTTCGTACCCCAATGGCGGAGCGCAAACGCTCCCTGCGCCTCGCCCGCGACCCCCACCTTGCAGCCGTGACGCAGTGCGCCCTTTGTCGCGGCTGCTGCATCCAGGGGGCCCCCGCTCACCACGACCAAGGGCCGTGGGCATCGACCTAGGCGGATGACACGATGACGGCGACAGGACCCGCCTCGTCCCCGGGCGGAGGGGTGGTGGGTTCGGGGAGGTGCGTCAGGTGACTGACAACACATCGCATCCCGGCTTCCTGAACCCGCGCGGCGTCAGCCTCGAGTACCGAGTGGTCATCGGCCTGCTCGTCTGGCTCGGGCTCCTCAGCCTGGGCAGCGGAATCGTCTCTTTGCCGTTCTTCACTGAGCCCTCGGCGGCCGCCAACATCAACTACGCGCACACGATGTACCTGCACGGCCTGCTGATCGGCATGGTCGGGCTGATCGGCCTTGTCGCTCTGGACGTGTTCGGCGCGCACCACAAGGGCCTGCGCACGCTCATGCTCTGGGGCACGCTCGGTGCCGCGCTGTTCAGCGGCGTCGGAGGCATCTTCGACCGCAGCGTCACGGACACCCTGCCCTTGTGGATCCAGATCGTGTCCTTCTTCTTCCTGGACGAGATCCTCATCACCCTCTCGGTCGGCCTCTACTGGCGCGCCCGGGAAACCGGCGCCTTGACCGCGTGGGTGGCGACCGCCTCCGCGGTCAGCGCACTCCTTGCGGCTGTCATGGGCCACTTGGCCGGCTGGCTTCTCGAGTTCGGAGCCTGGCCGCCGATCATCTTGTCGTACACCCACTTCGCTGGCCTTACGCCCGCCGTGCTTCAGGCCGACCTGATCGGGTCGCACTCGCACGAGATGGTGGTGGCCGTGATCGGCCTACTGGCTACCACAAGCATCGCTGCATTTACCGCGGGGCACGAGGACAGCCTGAACGGTTGGGTCCGCCTCGGCCTGTGGGACATGGCGGCGGGCATCGTGCTCATGACCATCGTGTACGTCGTCGCGGGCTTCACCCAGGCTCAGCCCCCGACCCTGTTCGCCCACGGTCCGCAAGGCCTGAACGGCATCGCCGGCGATGACCTGATCACCGGCCTCGGCGTCATGCTGGGTGCGGCCATCGCCCTTGTGGGAGTCAGCCTTGCGCGCCTCGAGGACGCGCTGCTGCGCTGGGCGAGCGCGGCGTTCAGCCTGATGATGCTGGCCACGGTCGTCGTGGCCGGGTACTACATCGAGCTGTCCGAGAACATCTTCCAGGCCCGCGGCGCGACCTCAGACGCGGTGTTCACGTTCTGGCACCAGGACTTCGCGTTCTTCATCATCCCCGCGGTGATGGTGGTGCTCCAGATCCTCCATCGGATGGTAGACGACCGCGTAGCGCGCGCTCGCATCGGGACGCTCCTGGTCAGCGGCGGCGGTTTGGCGTTCCTCGGCGGACTGGGCTACGTGTTCCTGACGCCGGCGCGAGACAGCGTCGCATTCTGGCTCACAGCGATCGGCTTCGCGGCCCTGGTGAGCGCCCTCGGGTGGACGGTCGCTACCCTGTTTGGCGCGGGAGAGCACGCCGCCCTGGCGCCTCCCGCTCCCGTTGGCGGCCCTGTGACACCAGAGCGCGCCAGAATAGGCGCCTGAGCGAGCGCCAGGCGTCCGCCTTTTCCGGACAGCGCACGGGCGGGCAGGGCCCTAGCCCGAGGGTCCACGGCGATGTGCATAGGAACCGCTCGACGGAGCGCTCGGTGGGGTTCCAACTGTTGGGCGGTTCTATCTACTTACATCATCGTGAGTGATACAATGTGCTCATGAAACTCAGCACTTGGGCCAAAGAGCAAGGCATCGGATACCAAGCGGCTTGGCGCATGTTCCGCGACGGCAAACTGCCAGTGCCCGCAGAGAAACTGCCGACGGG
>JAKASY010000256.1 GCA_021817625.1 Bacillota bacterium
CGAGAAGCCGCCCGCGGCCTAGGCGCCCCGAGGTGGCGACAGGATCCCATCCCGGCCCGTCGAACGGCGCTCCAGCCTGGCAGCGGGAGGAGGGCTCCGCCATGGGCAGCGTCCTCGTGACCGGCGCCTCCTCGGGCTTCGGCCTCGCGACCAGCGTCGAGCTCGCGCGGCGCGGCCACCGCGTGTTCGCCACGATGCGCGAGCCGGCGCGGGCGGACCGCCTGGTCGAGGCGGCGCGCTCGGCCGGCGTCGAGGGGCGCATCGGCGTGCGACGCCTCGACGTGGCGGCCGACGCCGCTGTCGTGGAGCGCGCCGTGCGGGAGATCGTCGAGGCCTCAGAGGGGGGCCTGGACGCCCTCGTCAACAACGCCGGCGTCGCCGCGATCGGCGCCGTCGAGGACGTGCCCGAGAGCGAGTGGCGGCGCGTGATCGAAGTGAACCTCTTCGGCGCGCTCGCGTGCGTTCGCGCCTGCCTGCCGCACATGCGGGCGCGGCGGGCCGGCACCATCGTCAACCTCTCGAGCATCAACGGCCGCATCGCCACGCCCGGCCTCGGCCCGTACAACGCGTCCAAGTTCGCGCTCGAGGCCCTCTCCGAGACCTTGCGCGTCGAGCTTCGGCCCTTCGGCGTGCATGTCGTAATCGTGGAGCCTGGCCAGTACGCGACCGATATCTGGGGACGCGACTACGACATCGCAACGGCTCCCGACTCGCCTTATGGGGACATGCTCGAGTGGTGGCTCGGGCTTGGGGGCCAGCCGCCCCCCGGCGCCGAGGACCCCGCGGATGTGGCGCGTCTCATCGCGGACATCGTGGAGGACCCCCGCCCCGGCCTGCGCTACCCGGTCGGCCAGGCCGGCGGCGCACGCGTGGACGACCTGATCCGGCGCCACCTGAGAGAGCCGGAAGGGATCTGGGCCGAGGCCCCCGAGGAGGCGGGCGGCACCGGCTGAGGAGCGTTTCCCCGCCGTGGCGCGTCAGGCGCCGCGGGCCAGGTTGAACGGGTCGGACAGGCCCGTGCCCGCGTTGGGCGTGGCCACGAGGTCCTGGGCGCGCACCTGCACCACGTACAGGCCCGGAACCAGCCCCGCCGTGGCGATGAGGCCGGTCCACATGCCGCTCGCCGGCTCGTACGTGAGGCGCGTGGAGCGCATCGCCCGGAGGACGCCGCCGGCGCCCACGTTGTGATCGAAGCCGATCGACGCCACCGCGCCGCCCGCGCTCATCGGCTCGGCTGCGACCCTGCTGCCCGCGAGCGCGACGGAGCGCGTCACGGTCGCCGCGACCTGCACGGCGTGGGCGAGCGGCGTCACCTGCACCTGCACGGCGTACGGGTAGGGCACGACCGTCAGCGCCGTGCGCGGCGCCGGGAAGGGCGACCAGGTCGCGACCGCGCCGCCCCCTCGGTCCTCGGCGGTCACGCTGTACGCCACGGGGCCGGTCGGGCAGGACATCGGCACCGTCCAGGGCGTCGAGACGAAGTGGCCCGCCCCGCGCGCCGCACGCGCCATCGGCAGGGTGGGCCCGTGGGCGACGCGCACCCGCACGTCGACGTCGTGGGCGGGACGCCCGTCGCGCTCCACCTCCGCGCGGAACACGACCGCCTCGCCGCGCCGGACGACGGTCACGCGCCCCCCCGAGGGAAGGCGCGCCGTGTCGCCCCGCACCGTTAGGCCCCGGGGCGCCTCCTGCGCGTCGGGCGCGGACGCCGCGGGCGCGTGGCCGCCGGCCACGCTGGCACCCAGGGAGGCGATCAGGGCGCCCGCGCTCCGCAGCGCGTCCGTCAGCCGCAAGAGCTCCATCGTGCTCCCTCCTCGGCCGCCGGCGCCTCGAGCGCGCCCGCGGACCGCGGCCTCTTCCTGCCTCCAATCTCCGATTCGCAGCGCCGGCGCGGAACGGGCGATCGACAGCCGCGGCGAGGGACGAAGGGACCGCCCGCTCCCTCCGTTCGGTCGCGGGGCGCACGCCGTTTGCCCTGCCGCGATGCGACCGGCGCGCGCCCGGCCCGGTGCCAACGACCCTTGGGACCCCGGGCCGGAGGCGCTAGGGTGGCCTCGGGTCGCGCGAGCCGCATTGGCGCGCGCCGAGGGAGGTGGAGATCATGTCCTTGCCCGTGCCGCACGGCTGGCAGATCGCGCTGATCGCCCTTGGGCTCTTGGCGGTGATCGTCGCTGCGGCCGTCCGCAGGCGGCCGCGCGCTCTCCTCGGCCTGGGCTTCGGTGGCATCGCACTCCTCGTGGCGGGACTGGCCGGCGTGTTCGTCACGGCGCCGGGGATCATCGCCCAGGCGCCCCTTGCGCCGGTGCCCTTCCATCCGGTGTTCGCCGCGCAGACGGCGAGCCGTCAGCTGACCATCTACGACCAGCTCTCGGGCGGCGCGCCGTCCGCCACGCTGGCGCCGGCGTACTTCTCGCTGCCGGCCCACACCGAGGTGACGCTCACCATCGTCTCGTTCGACACCCAGGCGAGCGCGCCGCCGGCCTACTACGCGACCGTGCGCGGCACGGTCGGCGGCGTCGAGAGCGTGAACGGCAAGACCGTGTCGGCCGTGGCGGCGGCGCGGATCGCGCACACCGTGACCGTGCCGGCCCTGGGCCTCAACGTGCCGGTGCCGGTGGCGCGGCCGGGCGTGCCCGCGCGCGTCGTCGTGCACTTCGTCACCCCCGCGGCGGGCGTGTACGAGTGGTTTTGCACGTGCCCGTGCGGCAACGACGCGTCGGGCTGGGGCTACCCGATGTTCCAGGCCGGCATGATGCGCGGTGAGATCCGCGTCGGCTAGCCATCCGGCGGCCGCCCATGGGGTGCTTCACGGGAGGCGCAGTGGATGATGGGCTGGGACTGGGGCTACGGCGGCAGCGTGGGCCTCGCGGCGTTCGGCATGCAGGTCGTGGGCATGATCCTCTTCGCCCTGGTCGTGGCCGGGCTCGTTCTGCTCGTGGTGCGCGCCCTGCGGCCGGCCTTCCACGCCGGGCCGGCGGCTGGTCCGGGCGGGCGGACGCGCGCCCTCGAGATCGTGGACGAGCGCTTCGCGCGCGGCGAGATCTCCGAGGAGGAGCGCGAGCGCCTGCGCTCCCGCCTCCTCGGCGACGGCTAGAGAGCGGAGCCGCCGGTCAGGCGCCGGGGTGGAACGCGACCTTGATCGAGCGCTCGCGCCCGTGATGGGTCGCGGCGTGGAGGGCGGCGCGGTACTCGGCCAGGGGGAAGGTGTGGGTCACGAGCGCGGCGAGCGGCTCGGCCAGAGGGGCCACCCGCGCAAGCACGACGTCGAACGTGTGCGCGCGGCTTCCGTCCGGCAGGCGCTCGGGGCCGTAGAGAAAGGGCGTGAGGATGCGCACGTCCGGGATCCAGACGCCCGAGTCGCCGCGGCTTGGCAGGGTCCCGACGTCGCCCACCCGCACGACCGTGCCGCCCGAGCGCGTGGCGCGCGCCGCCTCGGCCAAGGTGCGGCCGCCGCCGGCGGCGTCGACGACGACGTCGAAGCCCCCCAGCCACAGCGGCCGCCCGAGCCAGCCGGGCACGGCGTGGGCGCCGCCCAGGCGGGGCCAGCGCTCGGGGTCGGCCATGACCGGATGCCCACCAAGGGCCGCCGCCGCCTGGGACTGGTGGCGGTGGCGGGCGGCCACGAGCGGCCCGGGCAGGCCGAGCATTCTCGCGGCGGCGACGACCGCGAGGCCGATCGTGCCGGCGCCGACGACGAGCACCCGCTCGCTTCCCGTCCACGACACCTGCAGGAGCGCGTGCATGGCGACCGCCAGGGGCTCGGTCAGGGCGGCGACAGCGTCCGGCAGGTCGTCGGGGACGGCGTGCAGCTGGCTTGGGTGCGCCCAGACCGTGTCCGACCAGCCCCCGGGCAGGTCGCGGTTGAAGCCGATGAGCATGCCGCGGGCGATGCCGCCGCCCGGCTCGGCGGCGCGCCGGCACAGGGCCGTCTCGCCGCGCGCGCAGTGCGGGCACGGGTCGAGGCCGCGCACCGCGCACGAGATGGACGGGTCGACCACCACGCGCCCCCCGGCCGCGCCGCCCTCGGCGCCGTCGGCCGGGCTGGCGAGGATCTCGTGACCAGGCACGGAGGGAAACGAGGAAAGCGGCCAGAGCACCGTCGGGCTCCGCCCGGAGAGCGCGCTCAGGTCGCTGCCGCAGATGCCGGACAGCACGGGCGTGAAGCGGCGCATGCCCGGCCGCGGCGGCGCGTCGGGCGACGGAGCCGGGTCGTAGCGCAGGCTGGCCACCAGGGGCCAGGCCGCGGCGCGGGCGCCGAACGCCTTGCGCGCCGCGAGCGAGACGGGCGACGCCACCTGGATCAGACGGGGCACGCTGTCGCTCCTTTGCCCGAATCGAGCTTGCGGCCTGTCCGCGACCTGTGTCCCACGCTAGCGTGTTTGCCACGCACGCCAAAGGGCCGAACGGCCCACTCGGCCGGGGCCGAGGGTCCGACCGGGCCGTCCCGCGCGCGCGGAGGGAGACCCCTAGCTACAGCGGTAGGCTTGCGAAGGTGTATGGCCGTCCCGCGCGCGCGGAGGGAGACCGGTGACCGGGGCGAGAGCCTCAGGCGCGGGCGGCAGCGCCCACCCCGCGCGCGCTAGCGGCCGCCGTCGCCGTTTCGCCCGAACGTCCGCCGCACCAGCCAGGCCGCGGCCGCGGCGCGGTTGTCGACGCCGAT
>JAKASY010000257.1 GCA_021817625.1 Bacillota bacterium
CGCCCGCGGGGCTCACCGCGGTTGGCCTCGGGACCACCTACGTGCCGGCGACCTGCCTGCCAACGCTGGTGTGGTACGACGGGCCGGCCGACGCTCTGCCCCCCGGAACCACCCAGGCTGTTGGTGGTCAGCTGATCGCCACGGCGGCAGACGACGAGGCCACCATCACGGATCTCGCCACCCACGTCCAGACGACCTTCCACCTTCCCTGGTACCGGCAGGACCAGGAAGGCGGCCTCGGCAACCAGGTCACGGTGGGCGTCGTCGGAGACCTCGCCATCTTTGGAAGCGCCATGTACCACAGCATGGGCGAGGAGGGCGGAGGCAGCGTCGCCGCCGAGGTGCAGGTATACGGCGCCACGGGTCACCTGGTGAAGCACTTCTCGATTGCCGCCAACGACCCGAGCCCACAACCGGATCTGCCGCTCGTCCAGATGTGGCTCGCGCAGGAGGGCGGCACTGCCTATCTCCTTTACAGCGATGGCGCCAGCGGTGGCCACGACTGTGGCGTCTACCGCATCACGGCGCACGGCAAGGTGAGCGGCCCCTACCCGGTGCCGGTCTCCCTGACCGACGAGTTCGGTGACGGATTCCTCGCTCTCCCCGGCGGGCATCTGCTGGTCATGGACAACCACGCGGACGACTTCTCCCAATCGACCGCCGGCCTGTTCGTGTTCCACGGGTCGCGCCTCCAGCAGGTCTGGCAGCGCACCGTGCCCGGTACGAAGCCGGTCCCGGACGGCCCGGACGTCATCACAAGCGGTCCGCCCTCCGCCGGCGGGACGTCGTCCACAGCGATCAGCTTGGTGGACTGGCGAACCGGCAAGACGGTCCGTCGGTTCGTGTTCGACCACGACACCCTCACGCCGCTCGCCGCCGGGCCGTTCGGCGTGGTGGCGTTCGGCACGCTGCGTCTGCCGGCCACCGGCGCGAGCTGTGCACTCGGTTCGCCCTGCCCGGTCCCGCCTCTGCCGCCGAACCGTATCGTCCTCATCGGCACGGACGGACAGGTCGCCTGGCAGACCCTCCTTCCCGCCTACCTTGCGGCGCACATCGCCCTTACCGGCGTGCAGCTGATGGAGGTGGGCGGGCACTACGTCCTGAACCTGGGGCCGCTTGACATGGCGGTCGTCTGGGGCGAGGCCAACCTTGCGCCGTCGGTCGCAGCGTGGCCCACCAGCCTGTTCTCCCCGATAGCGGCCCAGCTGGCGCCCGGGACGCTGCACGCAAGCAACATCGCAGGCTACGAGGTTTCGTACGACGGGCAGCCGATCGATGCCGCCCACCCGTTGGTCGTCACCTCGGCGCAGGTCGGTAAGCCCCTCCCCCTCGCCGTGTCGCCCGTCAACGCGAGCGGCCGAACCGTCGCTTCGCTGGCGCCCGTGAGCCTGTCCATCAGCGACGGCGGCGCCGGAGCAACGATCGGAGGTTTGCTCGACGCCACCACGATCGGACTGGCCGCCGGTCAGACGACGGTGACGCAAACCTTTACTGCGCCGCGCGCCGGAGCGTACGTGGTCACGGTCACGCCAAACCTCTCCCAGATGGCCGGCTTTGCGCCCGCGCTTCCCCAGATCGCGCCGGCACAGTCCCATGTCACAGTGCGCATCGACCTGGCGGACGCAAACGGCGTCGCCTACCCCGTCCCGTCCGGAGCGGCAGTGGTCGTGCTCGCCCGCGGCAGCGGCGCGGCTGTCGCATCGGTTCGGGCAGTCGCGGAGGGCAACGGCCAGTACGCGGCCGCCTTTCCAACGGGAGCGCCGGCGTCGCAGGCCACCTTCGCCGCCCAGATCGAGGACAACGGGCAGCCGATCGGGCCGATGTCCGGGTCGGTCACGGTGACCGTGAGCGACAGTGCCTCCCCACGCCTGGCTGAAACGCCCGCCCCGTCCGGAGCCGGGACACTGTCGGTGACGGCACCGGCGGGCGGCCATCCCGTCGGCTACGCCCTGTACCGGTCGCCTGGCAAGGGAGCGTCCATCAACCCGAATGCCCTCCCGGTGGCGATCCTGGACCCGCGAAGCTATGCGGACCCCGGGGCCACCTACGCCGTCACCCCAAGCACGAGTTCGGTCACATACGCGGTTGCGGCCATGTACGCGGAAGGCGCGGAGGGGCCGCTGTCGCCTCCGGTGACCGTAGCCGGGGCGCACCCGAAGACGTAGCGGACCAGACCTGCCCCTGTGCTCCCGTGCGGTCCCGGAGCCGCCCTGCACCCGCGGGCGGTAGTCCCGCGATCTCTAGAGCCCGCGCGCTCACCGGTCCGTTCGGATGGTCGGAGCGCTTCGAGCCCCCACACCGTCCAGGGCCACGACGGAGACGGTGCCCGTTCCGGCGGGAAGGGTGACGGTCGCCGGAGCACCCAGGTACGGGACGACGATCGGCGACCCGGTGGCCGGTGTCACCAGGAAGCCTACCGGCACGTCCCCTCCCTTGCCGGGCAGGATGGTCAGTGTGGTCCCCCGTGCGCCCGTCGACACTGTGACCGTCGGCGCAGCGATGGCCGCCACCATGATGAAAGGCGAATAGGCGAGGCGAGCACCGCCGGGCGCGGCAGTGAAGGTGAAGCGCGCGACGCCATCCTTGGTCCCCGCGGTGAAGCGTGCCACGAAGAGCCCGCTCTGGCCTGTCGCGGCCGTGACCGGGGCCATGCTCGCGACGTCCGCACCACGCGCCGGCGTGGCGACCGCCTGCTGGTTGAGGAGCAGCACGATCGGCCCGCCTGCCCTTACCGCAAGTGGCGCCGATTCGAGGACTCCCCCACCCTGGATGACCGTGCCCAGCCCGAGGACGAGCGGTCCAGCCTCGAACGCGGGCGGTAGCGCGGCGAGCGCCTCGCCCCGCACGTCGGTGTCCACCGCCAGAACTTCGCTCCCCAGGCTCGTCGCGGCCAGCGCAACGCCACCGACGGTCGCGGTCACGACGTGAAACACCTGGTAGACGGGATAGGCCACGGTCGGGATGGGGGACACGCTCGCGGCCCGTCCCCGCCAGGAGAAGGTCGCGAGGGCCTGGGATGCGGGCATGTCGCCCGGGCCGTAGGGCGCCAGTTCGCGCACGAGGAGGCCGCCTGGCAGGGCGGCGAGGGGCGTGAGGCTGGCGTGGGCCGCCACAAGCCGTGCGAGGACCCGCCCACTTGCCGTGGCCACGAGCCATACGGCACGCCCCACGGGTACCGCCAGCACCTTGCCGTCGGGCGACGCGAGGCCCGTCGCGCCGGAGTTCGGCGGTGCGCGCGAAACAGGCCAGGTCCAGAGCGCTCGGAAGCGGCCGGCCGCGGACTTGTACACGGTGACGGAAACGTCGTTCTCGGCGGCGATGCCACCCGTCCCGAACGGGATCAGACGGGCGCCCTGCGCGGCGGCCGGCAGAGCTCCGAGCGGCTCGATCGCGCCGGTCGAGCCGTCGATGCGCCAAACCGGCGTCCTTATGCCGCCCTGAGCCATGACGATGGCGCCGTCGCTGGCGGTCGTCCCAGTCATCGGGGCGTGCGCCTGGAGCGAGCTCGCCAGCTCCCCGTCCGCTCCGAACACCGCGAGAAGGCCGCCAAAGCCGTTGTTGTAGTCCTCGAGGACGACCACGTAGCGGCCGGCTGCCACGGTCGTGGCGTTCAGATGGTTGTCCAACGGAACCTGCGTGTGGGCGTGCGTGGCCGTGTCCACAATCTCGAGTGTCAGCTGGGGAGGCCGGTGACCGAACGGCGTCGCTTGGGGCTCTCCGACCGGACGGGTCAGGAACGCCACGTAGCGGCCGTCGTCGAACGCGGTCAGCGACTGCAACAGGTTGTAGGGCGTCGACTGCCAGGCGACGCTGCCATTCGGCGTCAGCTCCTCCACCGTGTGCGTGGCGGGAACGCCGACGAACAGGTTGCCGCCCGCGACCGCGGCCGAGGGCGCTCCGGCGGCAAGGGCCTGCCAGAAGACCCGGCCCCACATCGTCGCGGCCACCAGTCGGGGGGCCGCCGTCAGCCCGGTGCTGGCGGCCGTGCAGCCGACGGTCGCAAGGAGAAGGACCATGCCCGCCGCGAGGGAGGCCGCGGCGGTCCTACGCTTGGGCATCATCCATTCCCCCGGCTGCCGGATTGGGCGAGAATGTCCACCCCTCCACCGGCCACCACGGCCGCGACACCGGCTCCATCCCCGGAAAGCGCGCGCGGCGCGCCGCCGAGCACCTGGGGCCGAAGCAGCTGCACCAATCGGAGCTCGGTCGCCGAGATGACTGCGAGGCCCTTCTGGGCGGCGGCGAGCACCTCGTCGCCGCCGTCGGCCGCGGCGAGTCCGGCCACGCTGCCCGACGCCGGCGTGCCCACGCTCACCGAGTGCTGCCCGGTCGCCGGACTGCCGGCGGCCGTACCGAGGGTCAGGAGCACGACGGTCTGCGTGCGAGCGCTCGCGGCCGCCACGATAGAGGGCGCCGCAAGATCCACGAGGGAGCGCACGCCTTCGGCCCCGCCGAACCCATACACGCGCGCCCCGCGGGGAAGGTGCAGGGCGAACAGCCATGGGCCGCCGCCCTCGCCCGCGAACGCGTACGACAGCCCGGGCGGCAGTACCACCGGGCCCGCGCCGTTGTGCACGCTGGCCACGCCGACGATCCGCCCGCTCGACAGGTCAAGGAAGGTGACCGTCCCTGCCGTCGCGTTCGAGAGATCGGAA
>JAKASY010000258.1 GCA_021817625.1 Bacillota bacterium
AACCTCGCTCACGAAGGGGGTTTGTCCGCGGCCTTGTTTGCTATGACGGCGGGGGGGGGGGGCGGCCGGGAGGGGCGCGCGGCGCCTAGGCCTAGGCGCCGCGCCGCTCCATGAGGGCGAGGAGCAGGAAGACGGGCAGCACAAGCATGCGGCGGTAGCGGTGGGGCTCGCGGATCAGGCGATGCAGCCACTCGAGGCCCAGGCGCTGCATGAGGAGCGGCGCGCGCGCACTGCGGCCGGCGAGCACGTCGAACGTGCCGCCGACGCCCATGCCCAGGCGGCAGCCCGTCTCCGCCAGGTGGGTGTGAAGCCAGTACTCCTGCGCCGGGCTGCCGAGGGCGACGAACAGGATGCGCGCGCCGCTCGCGCGCACCTGGGCGCACACCTCGCCGTCCCGGCCGCGGAAGTAGCCGTCGCCCGCGCCCGCTGCGCGAAAGCCCGGGAAGCGCTCGGCGTAGGCGCGGGCTGCGGTCTCGGCCACGCCGGGGGCGCCGCCCAGGAGGTAGACCGGCCAGCCGCGCCGCGCCGCCTCCCGCGCCACGGCCATGGTGAGGTCGATGCCCGTGACGCGGCTTTTCACCCGACCGCGCCGGAGGCGGGACGCCACGACCACGCCCACGCCGTCGGGGATGCGCAGGCCCGCGTCCTCGAGCACCGGCCGGAGCGCGGGCTCGCGGCGCGCGCGCATGATCTTCTCCGGATTGATCGCCACGGTGTAGAGCGGCGGCCCGTCGTCGCGGGCCGCCGCCTGGACGACGAGGAACAGCGCGTCCCCGAAGTCGACCGCGTCCACCGCGACGCCGAGGATGCGGTCGCCGGCGCTGGCGTGTGCGGGATGGGACGGGTCGCAGTCAGATCGACCAGTAGGCGAGGCCAAGGGCACGCAGTCGCTCCTCTTGGCGGCGGTAGGCGCCGCGGGTGTCGAGGACCAGGGCGCCGGGATGGAGCGCCTTGAGCACGCCGTCGTCGCCGAAGTCCATGCCCTCCTGGCGGGCCAGGACAAGAAGGACGTGGGCTCCCTCGGCGGCCCCGAGCGCCGTGCGGGCCGGGAACGGGTGGTCGGGGTGCACGGCGGGGTCGAAGGCGCGCACCTCGCCGCCCGTCGCCGCCAGCCGCCGCGCCACCTCCATGGGCGGGCTGATGCGGTCGTCGTTCGTGAAGTCCTTCATGGCCAGGCCCCAGATGCCGAAGCGGGCGCGGGCCGGCTCCACCCCGAGCGTGCCGAGGTGGGCCAGGGCCACCGCGACGATGCGCTCGGGCACCGCCTCGTTCGTGCTGCGCGCCGCCTCGAGCGTCGGCAGCGTGACGCTGACGCGCTGGGCCAGGGGGCGCAGGTAGTGCAGCGCGTTGGGGATGCAGTAGCCGCCGACGCCGGGCCCCGGGTCGAGAAGGTGCACCCGCTTGTGCGTGTTCGCGAGCGCGATCACCTCGCGCACGTCCGCGCCGCACGCCTCGCACACGCGCGCGAGCTCCTGGACGATCGCGATGTTCACGTCGCGCTGGACGTTCTCGATCACCTTGCTGAGCTCGGCCGCGATCAGGTGCTCGGCCAGCTCGATGGGCGCGCGCGTGACGCGCGCGATCGCGCGCCGGGCGCGCTCCGCGCCCTCGCGCGTCACGCCGGCGATCACCGTGGGCATCGTCCGGAACTCATCGAACGCGCGCCCCTCGGCGATGCGCTCCGGGCAGTAGGCGAGGTCGAAGTCGACGCCCGCCGTGAGCCCGCTCAGGCGCTCGAGGATGGGCCGCGCCAGCTCCTCGGTCGTGCCGGGCACGACGGTCGCGCGCAGGATGACGATGTGGCCCGGCCGCAGGGCCGAGCCGATGGTCTCGAGCGCCGACCGCAGGTGGTCGAGCACCGGCCGCCCGTCGGCGACCGGGATGCCCACCGTGATGATCACCGTGTCGGCCTCGGCCACGGCCTGCGCCCCGTCGAGCGTCGCCACGAAGCGGCCGCTCTTCTGCTGCTCGCGCAGGATCTCCTCGAGGCGGCGTCCCTCGTACGCCTCCTGGTGCAGGCTCCGGCCGGCGTGGAGGTCGTCGATCAGCTTGGGCACGACGTCGACGCCGAATACCCGGCTCCCTTCCATCGCGAAGCTCAGCGACAGGGGAAGGCCGACGAAGCCCAGGCCGAAGACGGCTACGACACTGCCCGGCTCGCGGCTGTCGACGGGCGCCCGTCGCGCACCCGGCGCTGCCTCGACCGCCATCGGTTCGCCTCCCAGAGCGGCTCGTTCGACACTCTCGCCGCAGTATATCACTGCCTGGTCCACACTCGGCCGGCGCGCTAGCCGTAGCGCGCCAGCGCCGCCCCGACGTCGAGGGCGTCGCGCCCCAGAATCGCCCGCGCGCGCGCCGTGCAAAGCCGCAGGTCGAGGCGCACGAAGCGCCGCAGCGCGTCCTCCCGCGCGATGCGCGTGGCCACGACGAGCGCGCGACCGGCGCCCTCGTGCCGGGCGAGGGCGAGGGCCAGGGCGTGGTGGCTCATGCCGGCCGGCGGGCCGGCGTGGAGCACACCCGACGCCCCCGCGTCGATGGCCGCGAGAACCGTGTCCGCAAGGTCGCGCACGTGCACCCACGTGCGCAGGAGGTTCACCGGCATGGGCGTCGGCCGCCCGGCGCGCCAGGCCTCGCACAGCGCGGTCGTGCGCGGGTCTGGCCGGCCGCTCACGGCGCGTCCGTAGATCGGTCCGGGCCGCACGACGAGCGCGCGCCCGCCGAGGCCGGCGGCCAGCCGCTCGCCCCGGAGCTTGGCGTTCACGTAGGGCGCGAGCTCCGCCGCCTCGGGAAGCGGCACGGGCCGCGCGCGCTCAGCGTACGGGCCGCGCCGGCCCGCGAGCACGGAGTCGCTCGACACGTACACCAGGCTGGCGTCCGTGGGGAGAGCGGCGATCACGCCCGAAAGGCCCGCGAGCAGGGCGGGCTCGTCGCCTGCCCGGCGGGCGCGCGCGCACCAGACGACGACGCACGGCGCGCCAGCGCGCACCAGCGCCGCTGCCGCCGCGCCGTCCGCCAGGCAGAGCGGCACGAGGCCGCGGCCCCCGCCGTCCGGGCCGGACGTGCCGAGCACCGCCCGCCTCCCGAGCCGCGCCGCGAGGCCCGCCCGCACGTGACCGCCGAGAAGGCCGGATGCGCCGAGAACCAGGGCGTCCGCCCGCACGCCCGTCCCTACGCGCCCGCGTCGCCCGCGGCGGCCGCGCTTGCGGCCGTGGCGGCCGTCTTCGCCGCCTGGGCCTCGCCCCCGGGCAGGAGGTGCTCGGCCAGCCAGGCCGCCACCGCCTTCTGGCGGTGCAGGCGGTGGGCCGGCGGGGCGATGGCGCCCAGACCGTGCGAGGCGCCTGGGTAGCGCAGGAACTCGCAGCGCACGCCGTGCTCGCGCAGGGCCGTGTAGTACTCCTCGCTCTGGGAGATCGGGCAGCGGTCGTCGCTTTCGCCGCAGATGAGGAGAACCGGCGTCTTGACGTTCGGCGCGTACTTGAGGGGCGACTTGTCCCACATGGTCTCGAGGCCCTCGTGCAGGCCCTCGACGCCGAGCTGGTGCTTGACGAAGAACGGGCCGATGTCGCTCGTGCCGAAGAAGCTCACGTGGTTCGTGAGCGGCGCCTGCACGACGGCCGTGCGGAAGCGGTCGTCGTGGCCGATTACCCACGAGGACATGAAGCCGCCGTAGCTCGTGCCCATGATCGCCAGACGGTCCGGGTCGGCCTTGCCCTCGGCGACGACCCGGTCGACAGCGGCGAGGAGGTCCGACATGTCGCCCTCGCCCCAGTGCCGCACGACCGCGTTGGCGAAGTCCACGCCGTAGCCCGAGCTGCCGCGCGGGTTGACCCAGAGCACGCCCAGGCCCATCGCCGCCAGGATGTTGTGCTCAAGGTAGAGGTTTGCTCCCCAGGCGCCGTGCGGCCCGCCGTGCACGACCAGCACGGTCGGCACGGGCCTCTCGGCGCCGGCCGGAGCGAGCCAGGAGCAGTCGCTCTCGCCGCCGTCGGGCGCGCGCACGGTGAAGAACTCCGGCACGCGCACATCGCTCGCGGCCGGCCACGCGGCCATCGCGTCGGTCAGCCGCCGCGTGCCGTCCGCGTCGTGCACGAACACCTCGTCGACCGAGGTCGGCGTGCTCGCGACGAACGCCAGGCGGCGCCCCGCCCGGTCGGCCGAGAGGTCGCCGATCGTGCCCCGCCCCTCGCCCAGGACGATCGCGGGCGGCCCGTCGCGGTGGTAGCGCCGGGCGCGCACGCTCGCGCCGTCCTGGGAGAGCGTGACGACCGAGCGCGCCGCCTGGTCGAGGACGAACGGCGTGCGCAGCGCCGGCCAGCGCCAGTCGCACAGGACGAGGGGCGGAAGGAGGGTCTCGCCGCCGTCGGCCCAGAGCACTGCCGCCCCGTCGAGGTCTCGCTCCAAGAGTCGATACGGCGCGTAGGCGCCGGGCTCCGTCGTGCGAGCCGCCCACACCAGGCCGCCGCCCGCCGGCTTCCAGGCGTAGGTCCAGACCTCCGCCGCCGGCGACAGCTCGCTCTCCTCCTCGCCCTCCGGCGAGAGCAGCACGAGCCGGCTCTGGTGCATCTCCTCGTCGTGGCGGTGGACGAGCGCCGCGATGTGGCGCCCGTCCGGCGACCAGTCGCCCTGACGGTAGTCGTCGTCTGCGCGCGCCCG
>JAKASY010000259.1 GCA_021817625.1 Bacillota bacterium
CGATCTCACGGTGGCACCCATGAGGGCGGCCCGGGCGAAGGGGCTCACGACTCCGGCCAGGCGGGCCACGGCGGCGCCGCCGGCGACGACCGCGCCGAGGCCCCAGAACACGCCCCGGCGGCCGGCGGCCACGGCTGCGAGCGAGGCGGCGGCGCCGAGGGCGTTCAGGGCGAAGAGCGCGCCCAGGCGGCTCGTCGGCCCGAGCTGGTCCACCATGAGCGATAGGTGGACGTAGCCGATGGCGCACAGGAGCACGGCCCCGAGGGCGCGAGCGGTTACGCCCTGCGGCTTGTCATGGGTCGCGTGCCGGTCGCCCATGCCGTGACCGCCTCCCCGGCGCGGCCGTATCGCGGCCGCGGCTCGTGAGCCGAGCGTAGCACGCGGCGCGCGCGCCCGTTCGGCGGGAGGTGGTGCGCCCGAGCACCCCGCATGCTATGCTCGGCACGCTTCGCTACGACGCAGGGAGGTGGGAGCCATGGCAGCGCACGACAAGGCCGAGGCCGTGAGGGTCATGGACCGCCCCCAGCCGTTCCTGCCGGCGTAGCGATCGGACGCGCCGTGGGGCCCGGGTCGGACCGACCCGGGCCTGCCCTTGTGCGCTGCCCTGGCGCCCGTCGCCCGAGCAATGGCCCGGGGGGTCGACAGCGTGTCCGAGGTGCCGGATGAGCTCAGCGACTTCGAGGCGGACGGCTTCATCACGGAGGTTCTTGGGAAGATCAAGGAGGGAAAGGAGGCCGAGGTGTACCTGTGCGCGGCCGGGGAGCGCACGGGGGAGAGATACCTCGCGGCCAAGGTGCACCGGTCGCTTGCCCACCGGCGCTTCCGCGACGACGGCATCTACCGGGAGGGCCGGGTGGTCGCCTCGCGCACCGTGCGCAAGGCGCTCGAGAAGCGCTCGCGCTTCGGCCAGGAGATGATCGGCGCCACGTGGCTCGGCGCCGAGTACCACGCCCTGCGCGACATGGAGGCGGCGGGGGTGCGTGTGCCGCGCGTGTGGGCGCGCGCCGAGCGGGCGCTCCTGCTCACGTTCCTCGGCTCGGCGGAGGGGGAGGCGGCGCCGCCGCTCTACGCCGTGCGGCCCACGACGGCGGAGGCGTGGGCGCTCTGGCGCGACCTCGAGCGCTCGGTGGCGCGGGCGCTCGCGGCGAACCTCGTGCACGCCGACCTGTCGCCGTACAACGTGCTGGTGGTTGGCCGCGAGCCCTACCTGATCGACTGGCCGCAGGCCGTCGACCCACGCGCCAACGGAAACGCCCGCTGGCTCCTGGAGCGCGACGTGGAGAACGTGCTCGCGTACCTGCGCCGCCACGGCGTGACTGCCGACCCCAGGGCGATCGCCGTGCGCCTGTGGCAGCGCTGGGAGCGCGGCGAGCTCTAGCGGCGGCGGGTGCGGACGCGCTCCAACTTGGGCGGCCGCGCCAAGTCGGGAGGCGCGTGGCCTATGCCGCCGAAGGCAAAGCGCAGCGATCATTCGGCGGGCAGGGGGTGCGTGCGGGTGCGCAGCGGCGGCGGATGGCTCTGGGCGGGGATCCTCTCGGGCGCGCTGACCCTTGCGGGCTCGCTCGCCGCACCCGCGGGCGCCGCCCGCACGCTCGTGGACGGCCCGGCGCTGCCGCCGGGGAGCGAGCTCGCGGTGCGCGTGCTGAACGGCGAGCTCATGATCCTCCGGCCGAGCATCGACGGCGGCATCGTCGTGGGGAGCGGCATCGACCCGCTCTGGTCGGCGGACGGCCGGTGGCTCGCCTTCCTGGTACCACGGGCCGGCGGGTCGCCCAGCGGCGGCGCGCTTTGGGTGGCGAGCGCGAACGGCAGGGACGACCACCGGGTCGCCGGCATCGGCCCGATCTACCCGGGACAGTTCGCCTGGTCGCCCGCGCGCGACGAGCTCGCGGTGGCCACGAGCGGCAGCGCGTTCGTGCGGCAGACGGGCGCCGGCGGCGTCTACCTCGTCACGCCGAACGGTCGGCCGAGGCGGCTCCTCCCGTCCTCCTGGCAGGTGGACGGCAGCGTGCTCTGGGCGCCGGACGGGCGCTCCCTCGCCCTCTCCCGCATCGGGCCCGTGCGGCGCGGCGTCGGCGCGAGCGCGAGCCTGTACGTCGTCCGCGTGCCTGGGGGCGCGCCGCGGCGCCTCGTCACGGCTCGCGGCGAGGGCCTCCTGCCCGCCGCCTGGTGGCCCGACGGGAGGGGCCTCCTCTACTGGCTCGACCCCCTCTTCTCCGGCTCCGTGGCGGCCGACGGCCTGCCGCTCGAGAGCCTGCCGCTGGGGCGGGCGCCCAAGGCCCTCGGCGTGACCCTCCCGTACCCGACGTCCCTCTCGCTCGCCGGCGACAGCGCGGCCATCATGCTGGGCCCCAACCGCGAGGTGTGGGACGACAAGGCCGTCGCGCTTTGCGCGCTGGCTGCAGCGCGCTGCCGTAAGCTGTCCCCGCCGAGCGGCGACGTCGCCCTCGACCCCGCGCTCGCCGAGAGCGGCGCGCTGGCCTTCGTCACCGCCCGCAGCCGGGCGGGGGCCGGTGGCTGGCCGCCGCCCTCGGACCGGCACCTGGGCCGCTGGCTCAAGAGCGAGCGGCTGTGGATCGCGGCGCCGAACCGGCGGGCGCGGGTGGTGCGGGCGGCGGGAAGCGGCATCGCCGCACCGGCCTGGTCGGCGGACGACCGCTACGTCCTGTATGTGCGGGACCGGTCCCTCTACGTGCTCGACACGGCGACGGGCCGGGCGACGCTCGTCGTCGGCACGTTCGCGCCCCTCGGCACGCGCTTTGGCTACTACGGCTATGTGGCCTGGGGCACGTTCTTCGCGTGGCACACCCAGCCGTGAGGCCGCATCGGTCGACGCCCGTGATCGAGCGGGCGGCGCCCGCGTCGGGTACGATGGGTGGGTGACGGCACACACGCGGGCCAAGGACGACAGCGACGGCGGGTGGCGCGACCCCGTGCGTGCCGCCGCCGTCGTGTTCGACTTCGACGGTACGCTGGTCGACACGGAGATGCTCCAGTTCGAGGCCTGGCGCGAGATCCTCGGGCATCAGGGCGCTGCCTTCGAGATCGCGGACTGGCGTCATGCCGTGGGCAAGGCGCCCGATGCCTTCGACCCCGTGTCCCACGTGGAGCGGCGCGACCACCGGCGCCTGGACGAAGCGGCGGTGCGCAGGGACCTCACGCCGGCGCTGGAGGGCCGCTTCGCCGCTGGCGCGCTGCGCCCGGGCGTGCGCGGCTGGATCGACGACGCGCGGCGGCGTGGCCTGGCGCTGGCCGTCGCGTCCAACTCCTCTGCCTACTGGGTGCACTCCTGGCTCGAGCGGCTGGGCATCGAGCAGCTATTCGCGGCGGTGGCCAGCGGCGACGAGGCCCTGCGCCCCAAGCCGGCGCCGGACCTCTATCGCCTTGCCGTAGAGCGGCTGGGCGTGCCGCCGGCGGCGGCGTGGGCGGTCGAGGACTCTCCCCTCGGCTGCCAGGCGGCGCTGGCGGCGGGCCTGCGGTGCGTCGCGGTGCCGAACGACTTCACCCGTCCCCTGGCGTTTCCGGCGGGCGCGCGGCTGAGCAACGGCTTCGGCCCGCCACCGTGGGCGGAGCCCGTGTAGCCGCACTCAGGCCCGGCTCGCGGGCGCCGCACCTACCGCCGCGCCGCCGCGCTCGCCCCGGTGAGGAGCGGCCAAGGGCTCGCCATCTCGCCCACCCGCACCTCGACCAGGGCCGGCGCGCGCCCCGCGAGCGCCTCGCGCAGCGCGCCCGCAAGCCCGGACGGCGAGTCGACGCGCGCCCCCTGGACGCCAAACGCCTCGGCCAGGCGGACGAAGTCCGGGTTCGCCAGGTCCGTGCCGATGAGGTGGCCGTCGAACTCCGCCGCCTGCGTCCTGCGCACGTTGCCGAAGGCGCCGTCGTTGAACACCACCGTCACGAGCGGGATGTCGTAGCGGCGGGCCGTGGCGAGCTCCTGGAGCGTCCAGCCGAAGCCGCCGTCGCCCGTGATCGCCACCACGGCCGCGTCCGGCCGCGCCACCTGCGCGCCGAGCGCCGTCGGGAAGCCGTACCCGAGCGTGCCCTGGTAGCCCGGCCCGATGAGGGTGTTGGGCTGGTAGACCGGGTAGGCGATGCGCGCCAGGTAGCCCACCTGGGTGAGCTCGTTCACGAGCACGCCGTCCTCCGGAATGGCCGCGCGCAGGACCGATACGTAGCGGGCCTGGGGATCCACCGCCTCGATCTCGCGACGGGAGGCGGCGCGCACCGCCTCGAGGTCGGCCCAGCTGCCAGCCGCGCGCGAGGCGGCGGGAAGGGCGTCGGCCAGGACCGCGAGGGCGAGGCGGGCGTCGGCCTCGATCGCCACAGCAGGCCGGCGCACGCCGCCCAGGTCCGCGGCGTCCGCGTTCACCAGCACCACCTTGCCCGCGGCGGGGAGGGGGACCCCCCGCAGGTTGACGAAGCGCGTGCCGACGCCCAGCACCACGTCGGCCTCGGGCAGGACCTTCCTGCCGTCCAGGCTGGTGAGGGCGAGCGGGTGGCGGTCGGAGAGCACGCCGCGGCCGTTGTCCGTGACCATCACGGGCGCCCCGAGGCGCTCCGCCAGGGCGACGATCTCGGTCCCGGCGCGCGCGCGCAGGGCGCCGCCACCTGCGACGAGCATGGGCCTCGCCGCGCCGGCCAGGAGG